>JASMLC010000008.1:6452-84480 GCA_030748895.1 Candidatus Poseidoniia archaeon | reverse complement strand
CGATGAGAAACAGAGTCATGACTTGTTCTTCCGTTCAGTGGCCGAGTTGCTGTCACCCCACACCAGACGGATTTTCGGGGACGAAATCGAAACCCGAACCTTCAACCACACGATGGGTTATCTTTCTGGTGAAGGAAGCAAGATCCGGTTCCCCCATGATACCTGGGCAGATGTCCTCAAGGGCGCTGGCACTCTTAATCCGTTCCGTGCCGAAATCCAGACAATACACAAGGAGTTCAATGATACGGGCCTGTTTGAAAAACTCAAGAAAGAGGCTGTGCCAATTGTTTGGGAGACTGCCCTGAATCGATACAACAAGAGCCCCTCGCGGTTTAAGGAGACTTTGCTGGAGCTTGCTGACACCCTGTTCCGCAACTTCACACTAGGTGAGCTCACCGACCTGACGGTCGACTCTGACTTGGTTCTTGAAGTGGCAACTACCTATTCCCACCTCCCTATCGCTGCACTACTGGTTTCGAAAATCCAGGCCGTCAGACCTCAGCAGATAACGAAGATAATCAACGTCCAGGACACGGTAGGAGCTCCAACCAGTTTCGGTGGTGAGACCACCTATCCCCCATACGTGATTGAGGGACTTAATCTGATTTACAAGGATGGGCGCCTTATCACCACCTTGGCGTCCAAGGAATCAACCATGGATTCCGAAATCATGAGCAGTATGCTGACCGCAATCAATGATTTTGTTCGGGATTCCTTCCAAGCCGAAGGATTCCTGGGGTCGATAGACTATGGAGATTCAAAGATTGTTCTGGAGAAAGGACATGACATCATTCTTACCGCATCAGTGTACGGGGAAGTGACTCGCGACCTGAGATCCCGCATGGCGAACTTGGTAAAAGATATAGAAGATGAATACGGTAGCCTCTTAGAGGGGTGGAGTGGAGATACTAATCAGTTTGATGACGTTGGAGAGATGCTGAGTGTATTTATGCAAACAACTGAGGGAGTTACGAGGGTAATGATTGATGATTATCTTTCCATGCAGGAAGTTCGTTTGAGAAGTGACTGGGCAATGGAGGGGGAATTAATTCGTGTTCAAGTTCAAATAAACAATTATTCTTCAGCTAATATCAACGATGTAATACTGGGCCTCGAGTACGACAAGTCTCAACTCGCGCTCGAAAAAGTTGAACCTGATTTTGAGTTTGACAGCCTGAAAGTAAAGATTGGAAACATTGGTGGTAACCGTGAAAACAGGTTCAAACTTTTCTTGGAACCCCTTGCGGATAGTAATTTATCGCTCTTGGCAAGGCTTGACTACACGAATCCCCGGAATGAGGGTGCCCGGATTTCATCGCCGTTACTGGATAATGTGACTCTTGATAAAAGTGGTTCTGAAGATGAAGAAACGGAACCCGAAGATGGTGTTGATTTTATGGACGAAATATCCAAGAAACTTGGTGAAATATAACTGTGGCGATTGGTGCGGGTGCCGGAATTTGAATCCGAGTTCTCAGCTTGGCAAGCTGAAGTGATACCAGGCTACACCACACCCGCACGGCCCGCGCCACGCCCGGCGGGATAAAAAGGCTGCCCAAGCCGCTTTAGTCCGGGGCTGGGTGGCGCGGCGATGTCCTCGTCAGAAACGGACGCAGATGGCGTTGCCGGGACGCTCGCCGGAACGGCCGCCGCTGGCGATGCCGTGTCGCCTAGCGGGTGGTGGAGCCATCGCTGGCCGCTGCTGGGGCTGGCGGGCTGTTTCGTCGTGGCTCAGCTGCTGGCGATGGCGCTGGTACCTAGCTTCGACGCGGCCGAGATGCAGGCGTTCGAAGACCCGGACGACCCGGTCAACTCGGGACTCTATATCGTGCTGATTCTGGTTTTCACCGCCTTCGTGCTGTGGCTGGTGCGGCGCGGACTGCAGAACCTGCTGCAGGTGATTTTTATGGGCGCTGTGGGGATGACCTTCGTCTATGTATTCTACCCTCTTTTTCTCGAGCTCGGCTTCGCACCGGCTGGTGCGTGGCTCGCCGGTATTGCGCTGGCGGTCCAGCTTACCTTCCTGCTGCTGACGTTCCCTGAGTGGTACGTCATCAACACCTGCGGGGTGCTGATTTCGGCCGGCGCGGCAGCCATCTTTGGCATTTCGTTCGGGCTGGTCCCGGCGCTGCTGTTGCTCGTGGGGCTGGCAATCTACGACGCGTGGGCGGTCTACCGCACCGGTCACATGGTTGACCTGGCCGACACGGTGATGGAGCTGCGGCTGCCAATCCTGCTGGTGATGCCGAAGACGCGGGGCTACTCGTTCCTGAAGCAGCGCAGTCTGCAGGCGCAGCTTGTTTCGGGCGAGGAGCGCGAGGCGATGTTCATGGGGCTGGGTGACATCGTGATTCCCGGCGTACTGGCCGTTTCCGCCAAGGCGACCCTTGGCTGGGGAGTCGGCCTGGGCGCATTGCTGGGTGGGCTGGCCGGCTTCGCGGTGCTGATGCACTTCGTGCTCGGCGGCCGCCCGCAGGCGGGGCTGCCGTTGCTCAATGGCGGCGCCATCCTGGGCTGGGCACTCGCCGCTTTCCTGCTGACCGGCAGTCTGGGACTGTAGCGTGGCGGCGGTCCCGGTCCCGGGCGAGCCTGCGCTGCACCTGCCTGACGAGCAAATGCTGGTCGTGGCGGATTTGCATTACGGTGTCGAGGCGGAGCTGTTGCGGGGCGGAGTGTGGGTTCCCAACCGCGCTCGCCAGCGCACCGAGCGGCTGCTGGCGCTGGTCGCGCAAGTGGGCGCCGAGCGGCTGCTGCTGCTGGGCGACGTGAAGCATCAGGTGCCGCACTCGAGCCACCAGCAGCGGCGCGACCTGCGGCGCATGTTCGCCGCGCTGGGTGAGGCGGTGCAGGTCGAGGTGGTGCCGGGCAACCACGACGGGGGGCTGCGCGAACTCGCACCGGGCAGCGTGCGTTTCCATCCAGTGCAGGGCACCACCATCGGCGACGTGGGACTGCACCACGGCCACGCCTGGCCCATGCCCGAAGTGGTCGCGTGCCGGCAAGTGGTCGCGGGGCACAACCATCCAGCTATCGCCTTCCGGGACCGCGTCGAGAAGCTGCACACCGCGCCCTGCTGGCTGCGCATTCCGCTGCTCGCGGGCGAACGCTACGACAGGGTGGGCGAGGAGCTGGTTATCATCCCTGCCTTCGGCGAACTGGCGGGCCGCACGATGAACCGCGAGCCGCTGACTGGTTTCGGCCCGCTGCTGCGCAACGGCTACGGCGATTTGCCGGCGGCGAGGGTCGAGTCGCTCGACGGCTTGGATTTCGGCGAATTGCGCCATCTGATGGACTTGCGGCTGGAGCGATGAAGCTCGACCCGCGACTGTATGCTGCGCTCGAGGCTCGCGGGCTGGCGGAGCCGACCCCGGCGCAATCGGCGGCATGGCCGCCGATTGCTGCCGGGAAACACACGCTGCTGATTGCCCCGACGGGCGTCGGCAAGACCGAGGCGGCGGTCGTGCCGCTGCTCGACGGCATGCTGCGCGAGCCGATGCAGCCGATTTCAGTGCTTTACATCACCCCGTTGCGGTCGCTCAATCGCGACATGTTGCGCCGACTTCAGGGCTTTGGAGAGGAGCTGCAAATCCCGGTCGCGGTGCGGCACGGAGATACTTCGCAGAAGGAGCGCAATCGACAGTCACGCCACCCCGCGCAACTGCTGGTAACGACGCCCGAAACGCTGCAAATCATGCTCTCGGGCAAACGGCTGCGCACCTATCTGACGCAGGTGCGCGCCGTCGTGATTGATGAGGTGCACGAGCTGGCATCGAGCGAGCGCGGAGCGCAACTTTCGCTGGCGCTCGAGCGGCTGGCGCTGCTGGCGGGCGAGTTCCAGCGCATCGGGTTGAGCGCGACCGTCGGCACCCCCGGGGAAGTGGCTGGCTTTCTGGGTGGCGACCGCACGGTCGAAATCATCGCGCCGGCGATTGTGCGGAAGATGGACCTGCAGGTGGTCTCGCCGCAGCCCGATGACGCGGACGAAACGTTGTCGGCCGAGCTCTACTGGGAGCCTCAGCGGATTGCGGCGCTGCGCTACTGTGCCGAGGCCGCTGCCGGACGGCCAACGCTGCTCTTCGTCAACACGCGCGACACTTCCGAGGCGCTGGGCGTGCGCTGGCGCATGTGGCAACCCGACGCCGCAATCACGGTGCACCACGGCTCGCTCTCGCGCGACGTGCGCATCGAGGCCGAGGAGGGTTACCGCACCGGCGACATCAGCACGCTCATCTGCACTTCTTCGCTCGAGCTCGGTATCGACGTCGGCAACACCGAGCTGGTATTGCAGTATAATTCCCCGCGCGACCCGTCGCGGCTGAGCCAGCGGCTCGGCCGTTCGGGGCACCGGCTACGCGCGACCGCCATCGGTCGCGTCGTCGCCAGCGAGCCGGTCGAGCTGCTCGAGGCGGCCGTCGTCGCACGGCGCACGCTGGCGGGCGAACTCGAGCCGTCACGCATTCGCGAGGCGCCGCTCGCGGTGCTCGCCAATCAGCTCATCGCGTGGACCGTCTGCGACAAATCGGTAGACCGCCAGGCGATGCTCGGGGCTGCGCGCCGGGCGTGGCCGTTCCGCGAACTACGGGGCGCGCAGCTGGACGAGCTGCTGGCGCTGCTCGACCAGCTGCATCAGGCGCGACCCGCGGAGCGCAACGTGCGGCAGGGACCGCGCGCGCTCAAGTATTTCCACGGCAACCTGTCGCTCATCCCCGACGAGAAGACGATGTCGGTGCGCGACATCTCGACGCGTCGGCTCATCGGGCGACTCGACGAACGTTTCATCCTGAACTTGGCGTCGGGCGAGCGCATTATCTTCCGCGGTGCGGCATGGGAAGTACTCGAAATCGAGGAGGAGGTCATGGTTGCTCCGGCATCGGCGCTGGGGGAACTGCCGCGCTGGATTGGTGAGGATATCCCGGTGCCGCAGTCGGTCGCCCGCGAGGCGGTGCAGCGGCTGGAAGCGGGTGACTGGGAGGGGCTGCCGCTTACTCCTGAGGCGCGCGAAGCGCTGGAAGAATTCCGAACATCTGTATTTAAAGACGGTGAACCGCCCGCGCCCGGCCGCATGACGCTTGAGCGGCACGAGCGGCTGCTGGTGCTGACGCACGCTGGCGGGACGCGGCTCAACCGCACGCTGGGGATGGTGCTGGCGTCGCTACTGACTTCACGGGCGGGCGAGGCGTGTGGTTTCCAGAGCGACCCCTACCGCATTATCCTGGACCTGCCGGCGCGGCTGCGCGCGCGGGATGTGGAGCAGACCGTGCGCGCGCTGCGCCCCGGGCTGGGACCGTTGCTGCGGCTCGCCGTGCGGGGTTCCCCGGCGCTGGGACCGCAGCTGCTGCACGTCGCGCGCAAGATGGGTGCGATTGCTCCCGACGCGGACGTGGGGCGCTTCGGGCTGCGGCGGCTGCTGGCGGCCTACAGTGATACGCCGCTCTACCGCGAGGCGGTCGAGCGGCTGCTGTTCCACCAGCTCGATGAGCCGGGGCTCGAGGCGCTGGCAACTGCGCTGGCGGACGGCAAGCTCGAAATCGTCGCGTCCGCAGCAACGCCCTTTGGGGCTGGCGCGCTGGAGCCGTATCGCGACCTGCTCAAGCCACCGCGTCCCGGCAGCGCCATTCTGGCGGCGGTCGAGCGGAGGCTGCGCCGCACCGTACTGCGACTCGAATGCCTGGCGTGCGACAACTCCCGCCGCCGTCGCAGTAGCGACATCACCGTGGGCGAATTGCGCTGTCCGAAATGCAGCGGGCAGATGGTCGCGCTGCTCCATCCGCTCGAGGTGGAGCGCGGCGTCCCGCTGCGGCAGCGCGAGCGGTCTGCATCGCTGGCGCGCACGCATGGCCCGCGTGCAGCGCTGGTGCTGGCGGGCCGGGGTGTAGGCCCCGCGACCGCAGGCCGCATCCTGCGGCGGCAGCTCCCCGACGACCAATTGGTGCAGGCGGTGATGGAGGCCGAAATTACCTACGCGCGCACGCGCCGCTTCTGGGACTGAGTTAATACCGGAGGGCTGGTGCCCGTTACCCATGCCCGAAGCCAGCCACCCTGCTTCTCTCTGGCTGCCACCAATGCCGTTCATCTATGGCAGCTGCATGTTGCTTTTCTTGCTTGATATTCACCTGCTGCCACGGATTTTCGTAGGCTTTGGTGCTATCGAGCCTGAGTATCGTCCTCTGGAACAGGCCACACGATTGGCCTACCTACTGGTGGCAATGCTGGCATGGCTTGATCTTCGGCTGGGTGATAGCAACGGGGAGAATCGCTCGCGTAGCGTGGGTTGGCTGTTACTTTCCCTTGGCCTAGTAATGGTACTCTTGGAAAACAATTGGGATCTCACCCTTCGTGAAACGTTACTTGGGCGGCTTGTTTTTGCAGTGCTGCTTGGCGCAGTACTGGTTTGGCTATCTTGGCTTACGCTCTACTGGGGATGGCGAATGCCAACTCTCTATTGCCTCGTGGTAGCGCTTCTGGCGCTGGGACAGGTGGCCGACACTTTTCACGATGGTCAGGGCGGGAGACTACTGGAGAATCCGGCGGTCCGCGCTGTTGGTACATCCCCTGGTCTGGAGGAGACCAGTGAGCTGCTCGCGGCCTGGGTGCTTTTTCACGCAGCCTGGCTCTGGCACTGCCGACAGTCCGTGGCCATCCGGTTCTGGCGCACGGCGGTGGGTGCCCGGCTGGTGGGGGGACTTCTGCTTTTAGGGATGGGCAACGGTTTCTTGGCCTTCACGCGGGAAGGGCATGGCGGACACTTCATTTCCAATGAAATGGCGATACTAGGTTTCCTGCTGATGGTCATAGGCGTTTGGGTGGCGTGGAGACAGCTAAAGCAGCCCGTTACGCAGTCCCACCCAGACGTAGACACCTAACGCTCTAGCAGCAGCCGTCACCTACGCCAGCCCACGCCGTTTCTGGGACTGACACTAAAAACAGGGCGCCGCTTGCAACGCCATGGAGGGTCGCAGTTGGCTGCAGGCATGGCTGGCGCTGCTGCTGGTACTGTTCCTGCTCTCTGTCAGTTGGCGTAACCTGCCCGAGGAGCAGTCGCAGGCACAATATAGCCGTCCGATCTATGAATATGCACACAACGGCGAAGCTGCATCCGTCACAGGTGGGCACGTCTATCACGGCGCAGCGGTACCGTCACTCGCCGGCAAGTACATTTTCGGAGACTACACTTACGGCAGGATATGGGCGCTCGAGCGCACTGACGGCGGCCCGCAGGTCGAGCTGCTCATAGATTCGCTGGAGGACCCGGCGTGGGAGGCACGGCTCTCTGCCAGCGCATTCGGCATTGATGATGCCGGTGAGCTTTATGTGGCCGATCGTGGCGGCAGCATATGGCGTTTTACCGAGGCCAACGGAACTCTAGCTCTAGTGGACACGTTTCCGGGGTTGGAGTTCGTGAACCCTGTCGGCCTTGCAGCCACGGGTGACGGCCGGCTCTGTATTGTCGAGCAGCCCGGCCGTGTTATCTGTCCGCACGACGGCAACGCCACGGTCTTGCTCGACATTCGTGAAACGGTAAACGACGGCGACTGGGAACAGGGTCTCCTCGGGCTGGCGTTCCATCCCGGCTTCGCGGAGAACGGTCGCTTCTTTGTCACTTACACCACGTATGAAGATGGTGCCCTGCGGCTGGCCGAGTTCAGCGCCAGTGCCAACATGACCGGGGCCCGCAATCATGCCAACTTGAGCAGTCAGCGGGTGCTGCTCAAGGTGGCGCAACCCTATCCCAACCATAACGGCGGCCACCTGGAATTCGGCCCCGACGGCTATCTCTTTTTGGGGCTCGGTGACGGCGGCAAGTACAGCGACGCCTTCGCCAACGCGCAAAACCTGGAAACATTGAAGGGGTCGCTGCTACGGCTCGATATCGACGAGGGCGACCCATATGGAATCCCGGATGACAACCCCTTCGCTGATGGTGGAGGCCGCCCTGAAATTTGGGCGTATGGCTTCCGCAACCCCTGGAAGTTCAGTTTCGACCCAGCGACAAGCGAGTTATGGCTGGGTGACGTAGGGCAGGATGAGTGGGAGGAGATTAACATTGTTGAGCGTGGCGGCAACTACGGCTGGGCCTACTACGAGGGGATGCACTGCTATGAATCACCTTTCGAATTTTACGACGGCTGGGACTGCTCTGGGCTTGACCTACAGGCAGAACGTGCATGGCTCTGGGAACGGGTGCTGCTCAACCCTCTGGCGCTGCTGCTGCTCGGTGGGAGCCTGTTCATCGCGCGCCGACTGGGGCAGCAGCCGTAGCGCTGCTTATTCGAGGCCCAGCTCGCGCCGGTCGACGATGACGTAGTTCTTGCGCTGCAGGTTGGTCAGGTAGCCGTACCAGTAGACCAGCATGCCGTGGCCGTAAAGCTCGACATACTGGGAAACTTGCCCGCGGTGGTTCTTGCGGTGGATATAGTCGTCGCCGAAGCTCGCCTTGGATTCGACCCAGTGGTATTCGTCGCCATGCCACACCAGCGGCTGCAGCAGCAGGAAGTCAGGCGTCTTGCCCTCGACAGTTCCCTGCCGCAGGTCGTTCTCGGTGAAGTATTCCAGCTTTTGCCCGTCGAGCCACACTGCCAGCCGGTCCTCACGGCGGTCGCCCTCGGCCGCCTGCTTGTTGTGCGAGATGGGAGTGTAGAGTTCGTCGCGCGTGGTCACATCCTCGAGCTCTTTCCGCAGTCGCTCGTCCTTGACCAGCTTCAGGTTCTTCAGCATTTCCTTGGTGCGCTTCTTGGAGTTGCGCATTTCCATTAGCAGGAAGTTGGCGAGCAGCACCGGCGGAAAGTCCAGTTCGAGCGCCAGGTCGCCGATGGAAACTCCCGTCTTCCAGCGCTCCAGGTGCTTGCGGGCGCGGTCCTTGACGCGGTAATGGTTCTTGATTGACTTGCGTTGCAGGAACTGCGAGCGAATGGCGCGCACGGCATCGTACGGTTGCTCGAACTTGCCGGCCACTTCCTCGACACCGGTATGCACACCATAGCCGCGATGCCGGTCCAGCTCCCTGAGAATTTCCCGGTAAACCTTCTCTTCCACGGCCGGGCAGGGCGGGTCGCTAAAAAGGCAGGGGGCGCTGGCGCGGTATGGAACGGCTGGCGCAGCTGCGCGAAGCGATGGCGGCCGCCGGGCTGGCGCTGCTGGCGCTGGTTCCCGGCCCCAACCTGCGCTACCTGACGGGGCTGCAGTTCCACCTCAGCGAGCGGCCGCTGGTGCTCCTTGTCCCGCACCGCCGCCGGCCGGTACTGGTGCTGCCGGAGCTGGAGCGCTCCCGCGCCGATGCGCTGGAGTGTGACATCGTGACCTATTCCGATGCTACCGGCCCCGCCAGCGCGTTCGAGACGGCGGCAGCTTCACTGCCGCCGGGCCGGCTCGGCGTCGAAGGGCGCAGCCTGCGCTTCATGGAGCTGGAGCTGCTGGCGCAGGCGGGAATTGGCGACGAGCGGATTGACGCCAGCGCGACGCTGGCACAGCTGCGGATGCGCAAGTCTGCCGCAGAGCTGGAGAAAATGGAGCGCGCGGTCGCGCTGGCCGAAGCCGCCTTCCGCGAAGTGCAGCCCGGCATCGCCGGCGGCATGCGCGAGTGCGAGCTGGCGGCGGCGCTGGTGCAGGCGCTCTACGAGGCGGGCTCCGAGCCGGAACTGCCGTTCGCCCCCATCATCGCCAGCGGCCCCAACGGCGCCAGCCCGCACCACTTCCCGGGCGACCGGAAGCTGGCGCGGGGTGACCTGCTGATTGTCGACTGGGGCGCAACCCACGCTGGATATTTTTCGGACATCACGCGCACGTTCGTGGTTGCCGCCGAGCCGACGCAGGCGCAGCTCGCGGCGCACGAGGCGGTGCGCGCCGCCGCGCGGGCGGCGCGCACACTGGCCGCGCCCGGCATCCTCGCCAGTGAGGTGGATGCGGCGGCGCGCAACGCCCTCAGTGAGGCGGGCTACGGCGAGTTCTTCATCCACCGCACCGGCCACGGGCTGGGGCTCGAGGTTCACGAAGAGCCATATATAAATCAGGGAGCGAGCATTGCGCTTGAGCCCGGGATGACTTTCACGGTTGAGCCGGGCGTCTACATCCCGACCCTCGGTGGCATCAGGATTGAGGACGATATGGTCATTACGCTGGGTGGCAGCCGCAGCCTCACCAGCCTGCCGCGCGACCTGCTAATCATCGGGTGAGTTTTATCTAGCAAGCCCCGGCGTAGCCGGGGATGGCGGGAACGGGTGGCCGGCGCTACGTTGTGCTGGCGGTTGTAATCATGCTGCTGGCGGCGTTGCCGTTCTCCCCGCTGGTGAGCTTCCAGTCGTCGCAGCACATTGACCCCGCTAGCGCTACCGACGACCCGCACCTGCCGACCAGGGATAGCGACAACGACGGGATGCCCGACTGGTGGGAGCTGATTCACAAGCTGAACCCGTTCGACGCCGCTGATGCCGCCTGGGATACTGACCATGACGGCTTTGACCTGAACGGCAACGGGGTGCTTGAGAGCTTCGAGAATTTTACCAACCTGATGGAGTTCGAGATGGAGTCGCTGCTCGGCAACTCGACCGACCCCAATGACCCCGACTCGGACCGCGACGGGATGCCGGATGGCTGGGAGGCACTCTACGGCCTCAACCCGCTTTTCGAGGGCGATGCGGAACTGGATTTTGACAATGACGGCCACGATTTCGACTATGGCGGGAGCATTACAGACTCCGAAAAGTTCAGTAATCTGGCCGAATTCCAGAACGGCACCAGCCCGTGGGAGCCCGACACCGACGGCGACGGGATGCCTGATGGCTGGGAGGCACACTGGTATCTCGACCCCACCAGCGGCGTCGACGCCTGGCAGGATGCCGACAATGACGGTTGGGACGCTGACTTCAACGGCGACCTTTCGTTCGCCGAGTTCTACACCAACCTCGCTGAATACCTGAATGACACCGCCCCGCGCGACGAAGATACCGATAACGATGAGATGCCTGATGGCTGGGAGGTGACCTACGGCCTCGACCCGCTCGACGCCAGCGACAACTGGGAAGACCTTGACGGCGACGGCCTCGACAATATCCGCGAATACAATAACAGCCTGCTCGATACCGGCTGGCGTCGTGCCGACGAGATTGACACGACGCACCCCGACCTGAACGATACCGACGGCGACAGCCTCAGCGACTTTGCCGAGTTGAGTACCTGGCTGACCGACCCGACTTTCAACGACACCGATTTCGACGGGATGCCTGACGGCTGGGAGGTGCAGTATGGCCTCAACCCGCGCGACCCGGCCGACGCGCGCGACGACCTCGACAACGACGGCCACGACTACGACCGCTCGCAGGCGATTGAGCCGGACGAATACTATACCAATTTGCAGGAATACCTGAACGGGACCGACCCCACCAATCCCGATAGCGATAACGACGGGATTCCGGACGGCTGGGAAGTGCAGTATGGCCTCGACCCGCTGGACCCGCTCGATGCGGTGCTCGACACGGATGGCGACGGCTGGGACTTCAACCGCAACGGCGAAGTGGCTGGCAACGAGACTTTCACCAACCTCGAGGAGTACAGCAGCGACACGCACCCTGACTTGAACGACACTGACGACGACGGGATGTGGGACGGCTGGGAAGTGTGGTTCGGCCTCAACCCGCTCGACCCGTTCGATGCGGGAGTGGACTACGATCTGGACGGCCACGACGCCAACTGGAACGGCAGCCTCGAGAGCGACGAGTTGCACACCAACCTGCTCGAGTTCATGGCCGACACCCATCCGTGGGTCGCAGATACCGACGACGACGGGATGTGGGACGGCTGGGAATACCAGCAAGGGCTGGACCCCAACAATCCACTCGACAGCCTGACCGACCCCGACATTGACGGCGTTGTCAACCGGCTGGAATACAACAATTCCCTTGCCGGCAGTAACTACACCGAGGTGGACGGCATCCGCTCGACCATCCCGCTGCTCAACGATACCGACGGCGACGGGCTGCTCGACGGCGAGGAAATTTTCGTCTATTTCACCGACCCGACCTGGAACGACACCGACATGGACGGGATACCGGACGGCTGGGAAATCCGGTACGGCCTCGACCCTCTCTGGGAGGGCGACGCCTGGTTCGATGGCGACAATGACGGCTACGACGCCAACCTGAATTCGAGCTTCGAGCAGGACGAGCTCTTCACCAACCTCGAGGAATACCTGAACTCCACCGACCCGACTAATGGCGACAGCGATTTCGATGGCATGGCCGACGGCTGGGAGGTTTACTGGGGCTTCGACCCGCTCAACAACAGCGACGCCTGGGACGACCCTGATAACGACGGGCTGGTGAACCTGCACGAGTTCAACAATTCCCTCGTCGAGGGCTACGACGAGTACGTGATTGCCGCCGACGCGATTCCCGGCAGCGACCCGCTGGCGCGCGACACCGACAGCGACCAGATTGAGGACGGCGAGGAAGTGGTCGCCGGCGACGACACCTTTGTCACCGACCCATCCAATCCCGATTCGGACGGTGACGGGATGCCGGACGGCTGGGAGATTTTCTACGGGCTCGATCCATTCAACGCCAGCGACGCCGGAGAGGATCCCGACGACGACGGCTGGGATTTCGACCGTAACGGCACTATCGAGCCGCGCGAGCATTTCACCAACTTGCAGGAATACCTCAACGGCACCGACCCTTGGGACGCCGACTCGGACGACGACGGGATGCCCGACGGCTGGGAGGCGTGGTACGGGCTCGACCCGGGCGACGCGGCTGACGCGGCTCTCGACCTCGACAGCGACGGCTACGACGCCAACCGCGATGACGAGCTCTCGCCTGAGGAGAAATTCACCAACCTCGAGGAGTTCCGTAACAACACCAACCCGGCGCTGCCCGACAGCGACGGTGACAACTGCACCGACGGCTGGGAGGTTTACTGGGACGAGCACAAGCCGGCCAACGAGACGCGCGGCTTCGACCCGCTCGACGCCAGCGACGGCGGCCTCGACTACGACGATGACGGCTGGGAGGACTGGGAGGGCAACTGGCATTACTTCCCCAACTGGCGCGAGGATGAGGCGCAGACCGACCCGTGGGACGCCGACTCGGACGACGACGGGATGAGCGACGGCTACGAGGCGGACAATTGACGCAAAATGCCGTCCCAAAACCTATATGTAGCGAAAGCCCCCGTCGGAACGCGCAGGTGCGCGTGATGGAGGGGCAGAAGTGGCTGAGTTTGCTGGTCGCGCTAGTGATGCTGCTCACGCCGCTGGCGGCGCTGCCGGTTTTCGGCTCGAACCCGAATGACCCGGATGGTGACGAGGACGACGATAATGACGGCTACGACGCCGACCGCGACGGTGAAATCTCGGCCGAGGAAATGTACACCAACCTCGAGGAGTACAACAACAACACCAACCCCAACAATCCCGATACCGACGGCGGCGGTGCTGGAGATGGCTGGGAGATATATTACGGTTTCAACCCGCGCAACGTCACCGACGACGGCGCCGACCCCGATAGTGACGAGCTCTCCAATTACTGGGAGTTCGCGTGGGACACCGACCCCTTCACCGCCGACAGCGACCAGGACGGAATGCCGGACGGCTGGGAGCACTACTACTCCGAGAAGAACGACCAGTGCGGCCTCGACCCCTCGGACTTCAGCGACCAGCACGCTGACCCCGACAATGACGGCTCGGACAACCTGCGCGAGTACAACGAAAACACAGACCCGTGCGACGATGACAGCGATGACGACGGCGATCCGGACGGCGAGGACCCGCCGCCCATCGAGCCGGGCGAGCCGCCGGGGGCCAAGCCCGATACCGGGCGGACCGACGGCAACGTCACGATTTACGAAATTTTCGACCCGGCGCTGATGTCGCTCAAGCGCTGGTCGACGCAGGACGCGCTCTACTACGACAGCTCGAGCGCCGACCCGTACACCATGTACATCTACAACACTTCCAAGGTCGAAATCTTCCCCACCGGCTCGACCGACTACACGCACATCTTCGAGGGGTGGCTCTGGATGGGCGTGATTGTCTCGCCTGAGATCTACACGCCGATTCCCTCGGTCTCGCCCGACGCCGACATCATCGACTACGACGCCAACCGGACCGGCCTCGAAATCTACTTCTACAAGGATGGTGCCGACAACTACTACATCCGCGGTAGTGAGGGCGCGAGCATAGACCTGCGCTACCGCATGGGAACCAATGGTTCCTACTTCAACCGCCCCGTCCCCGACACGCTCACCACCGCCGACCTGCCCCCGGAGGCGATTCGCCCCATCACCGGGCAGTCCGAGGTCGAGGAGAAGGTGAAGCAGTTCCTGCAATTGAAGAACGGGACCGAGCCGGCCAACGCGCCGCTCTACTGGCTCTGGCCCGAGAACGGTACGATGGAGACCAACCTCGAGAAACTGGTCACCAACCTCACCTGGTATTTCTCTAACTTCCGCGAGGGCGACGGCGATGTCCCCGACCCCGAGCCGCCCTACGATGTCTACCAGTCTATCTGCATCAACGGCATCGGCGCCTGCCGCCACCGCTCTTTCGGCTTCTTCGTCACGGCCAACGTGCTGGGGCTGCCGACGCGCTACGTCTCGAACGAGGCGCACGCCTTCGTCGAAGTCTACGTGCCCGTGGACAACCAGACCTACTCTGACAGTCACTGGAAGCGCATCAACCTCGGCGGCACCGGCTCGAGCACCACCCTCGACCGCCCCGACAGCGACGAGGGGGGCGATGAGTTCAACTTCGACGAGTTCGACCCGAATGATATCGACAACATGACCGGCGAGCAGGTCACAGTCGTGCTCGAGGGCGTCGCGCCTTCGGCTGCCGACAAGGGCGAGTTGTTCCGCCTCTGGGGCTATGTCGAGGACCGCAACGGGACGCGAATCGACGGCTTTTCAGTCGGTGGCGGGATGTGGGACGAGAACCACGCCGAGCCAGCGTTCGAGATTGGTACCGGTATTACCAATGCCACTGGTGACTTCGATTTCAACGCCACTGGCTTCCTCGCGGCACTGCCGGGGTGGAACGAAATTTATGCCGCTTCCTATGAGAGCGGTTTTATCGGTATCGATGGTCCCGAGGATGTCGAAGTCTCCACCGATACTGTGCTCACCGTAGATGCACCAGCCTCAGTTGGCAAGGGGCAGGAGCTGGTCGTTACCGGCAGCCTGCTCGACATCGGCGGAATAGCGGCATCGGGAGAGACTCTGGCGTTCGAGGTCTGGGAACCAACTTGGGGTGGATCAAAGCCAGGCACTGTGCGTTGCAATCCAACAGGATGGCAGCGTTATCGCTGTGACGAGATGGGTACCACTCAAACAGATGAATTCGGCAATTTCGTTGCTAGCTGGATGGTCCCCGAGACAGGCCAGCCAACAGCAGCTAATAACTACCATATCGATGTTCTGTTCGCAGGCTCGACATATCGCTACTCTACGGTTGAGACTACAGACCTGCGCATCCTGGAATCTTCGGTCGAACTGGAAGCGTGGCTCGACCCCGATACGGTCACGGTTGGCGATGACTTCTGGGTCAACGGCACTATCATCGAGGCGGCAATTGACAACGGCACCATCACGGTGGAGCTGGACGGTAATCTGCTCGCCAGCACCGCAGTGCAGGCGACGACCTGGTCGCTTGAGGCGACGGCGCCAATCCATCTGCCGGCCGGCAGCTACACGGTGCTGGTTATTTTCTACCCCGATGACCCCGATAATTCGACCCTCCCCGAGGAGCGGGTCTCGCTGACGCTGACACTGCTCGGCCTGAGCAGTATTGCGCTGGACGCGCTGCCCGACACGATTCGCAACGGCCCTGTAACACTCGAGGGGCGGCTGGTTGACCACCTTGGTGAGCCACTGGCGGATGAGACGGTTAATCTGCTTTGGGAGGGTGCAACTATCGGCAGCACGACGACTGAGGCGGACGGTGATTTCGCGTTCGAACACCAGCTTCCGATTACACATGCACTTGGCCCGGCTGGCTGGGGTGCCAGCTATGCCGGCAACACACTCCATGCGAGCTCATCCGCCTCGGCTGATGTAGACGTCCTGCAGCAGACAGTCCTTGAACTGGCTGTCGCGGGCCGCCATTTCTACCCTGGTGACAGCGTGCAGGTTGACGGCAGTCTCGCGATGGACAACGGTACCCCGCTGGCCGGCAGCCTCAGTCTGTTGCTGGACGGCGTCTTTGTGCGCGTCGAGGCGGCTGACGGCGTTTTCTCCTTCTCCTACGTGCCCGACACCTCTTACTTGGGTGTCGGCGCACACGCGCTCGAACTGGATTATGGCCGTGACGGCACCAACGCCGCGGTCGCCAATTCCACGACTGTCTGGCTCCACCGTACGGTGCTCCTCGATCTGGAGGGGCAGGAAGTGCGGCGCGGCGAGATTATCGCGCTAGTGGGCGACGCGCGTGACAGCGGCTCGCTTCCGGTCGCCGGCATCGAAATCAGTTTCGACTGGCCCGACGCGCCCAACCAGCCGCCCGCGGCGACCACCGGCGCCAGTGGTGACTACGAGAGCGACTTTACGGTACCCAACGCGCAACTGCTCGGCGAGACCGAGGTGCGCGCGCTCTTCGACAACGCGACCGCGCCCTACTACGACTCGACCGAAATAACGGCGCAGTTCACCGTCGTGAGCGATATGGTTATCACGCTCGAGCAGCAGCAGCTGGTGCGCGGCGAGCAGGTATGGTTCAACGGCACGCTCCACGACGACCGCGGCGAGCCAGTCGAGGACTTGGCGCTGAACCTGTTCTGGAATGAGGATTACCTGACCAACTTCGAGGGCGACGCCAACGGCAGTTTCGCCATCGCTTGCGACCCCGCATGGCCTTGCGGGGACGCGGAGCACCCGGTCGGCGAGGTCGCAGTACGGCTCACCTTCGACGGTTTCGGCTGGTATATGCCGGCCGAGCTGGAGCAGCCGTGGCCGCTCTGGGGCCGCGCGATTACGACACTCGAAACGTTCTCGCCGGTGGTCGTGGCAGGCAGTAACGTCACCTACTCGGGGACGGTGCGCAGCGACCTCGACGAACCACTCGACCGCACCCTTGCGGTGCTCTGGAACGGAATTACGCGCACAAGCGTCGAAGTGGTGAACGGCGAGTTCAGCGGCAGCTTCGCGCTGCCTCCCGACGCACCGGTCGGCAACTTCACGCTGACGCTCGCGTCCAGCGACCAGAACTGGCTGCGCGGCACTTCCGATTCGGGCACGGTCACGGTGCAGCGCTACACGACCATCGAGTTAATCTGGGAGCAGGGCTTCCGCAACGCCACCACCGCCGTCACCGGCTGGCTGCGCGACTCCTCCGGCGCGGGGCTGCCGGACGAGGAAATTGCGTGGAGCTTCGACGACGAACCGGCTGGCGCGACCGCCTCGGTCGAGTTCGGCGCGCTGCCGTTCAACTTTACCGTTCCGGAAGCGACGATGCTCGGCCCGCATACTTTCAGCGCCAGTTTCGCTGGCAGCTACTTCTACCTCCCCTCGACCGGTGCCGTAACCGGCGACATCGTCGCTGCGACCAGTTTCGCGCTTGAGCCGCTGGAGGTGCAGCGCGTGCTCGAATTCACTCTGGAGGCGACGCTGTTCGATGACCTTGGCGCTCCGCTCGGGGGCGAAATGGTGACGCTCACGCTGCGCGGCAACCCGCACGAGCTGATGACGGCGGGCGACGGCACGGTCTCGATAGACCTGACGCTGCCGGCGTCGCAACAGCTCGGCCCGCTGACGGCAACCTGGAGTTTCGGCGGCCGCGACTACTACCTCTCCGGCAGCACGCCGCATCCGCTTACCGTCGTCAGCCCGACGCAGCTGACGCTGTCGGCGGGCGACGCGGTGCTGGTGGGCGAGAGTTTCCACGTCAGCGGCGACCTCACCGACGACCTCGGCGCGGTGTTACAGGGCGACATCGAGTTCTACTTCGGCGGCCTGCCGGTCGCCACGCTCGCGACCGGAAGCGACGGTTCCTACAACTACAACTTCGCGGTCCCGACCGACTTGCTCGCAGGGCAGAACACGCTGACGGTGCAGTTCGCCGGCAGCGGCTGGTTCCTCCCCTCTTCGGCTTCGCAGCAGGTGCAGGTCTACCACACTACGCACCTGACGGTCGCGCCGGCCGAGGGCGTCCTGAACCTTACGACTTTCATCGAAGGCAGCATCGTCGACCGCGCCGGTCGGCCAGTGCCGGGACTCATCCTGCGCGCGGCGCTGCCGGACGGCCCCGAAGGCGCCGCGATTTCCGACGCGGAGGGCAATTTCGCGATTCCGCTACTGTTGCCGTTCTCGCTCGAGGTCGGCGACTACAACGTCATCGTCACCTTCGCCGGCAGCCAGGATTACTACGGCAACTCGACCGTTGCTTCGCTGCGCGCGAAGGCGGGAACGCTGACGCAACTCGACCTCCCCGCCTCGCTCGAGTCGGGCCAGCAATTCAGTGGGCAGATTACGCTGACCCTCGAGGACGGCACGCCGCTCGCCGACGCGCCGCTGCTGGTGAGCCTCGAGCCGTCGGGGATGACGCTGCTTGCGGTCACCGATGCCAACGGAACCGCCCGCTTCAGCGCCGAGTTCGACGGCAACGCCACCCAGCCGTTCTTCGTGCGGGTGACCTATCAGGGCGACGAATTTCACCTCAGCAACTCGGCCGAGGCGGCCATCACCTGGCGCGCGCCGCCCGAGGTGCCGAACTACCTGCTCTGGATGCTGGTCGCGCTGGCGGTCGCTGCCGCGGGCGGAACTGCCTACGGCTACCACTGGTATTCGACGCGCCACATCCGTGCCATCAGGAAAGTACTGACCGCCACCGCGACCGCGCTCGAGGAGAACGCGGACTACCGCGAGGCGATTATCTGCTCATACCGCGAGATGTCGCGCGTCCTACAGGGGCACGGCTACCTGCGGCGCAACTTCGAGACCGTGCGCGAGTTCCGCGACGCGCTGCGCGAGGCGGTACCACTGGACCACGCCTCCATCGAGCGGCTGACGTCGCTATACGAGGCGGCAGACTACTCTACGACTGACCAGCAGGGCGAGGACCGCACATCGGCCATCGGCTCGCTGCGCGCAATCCTCGAGAGCCTCGAAACGCTGATGCAGGAAGCAAGCTGAAGCATGCGCCTCTCCAGCCGGGCGGGACTCGCCATCCTGCTGGTGACAGTCCTGCTCTGTAGTTTCCTGCTATTTCCGCTGTTCCAGGGCGTCGTTTCGCGACCGCCGCAGCTCTCGGCCTATGGTGAGGACTGGAATGACGTCTCGCTCTTCCGCGAATCGCTCGAGGAAGAGGGCTACGAAGTTACCGCCATCCTGTCGAATCCGGCGGTCATCAACGACATCACCGTACACGACCAGACGCTGGTGGTCATCGCCGGTACCGAGTCGCCCTACTCGGCGCTCGAGGTCGAGGTGCTCGCCAGCTACCTCGAGCAGGGGGGGCGGGTGCTGGTGCTGGGCGATTTCGACTTCTCGAACTCGATAGCTGACTTGTTCACCGCCAGCTATACCGGCCACCGGCTTTGGGACCAGAACTATCAGGGTAACGTCTCGATGGTCGAGGTGCGCGCCTCGCTCGGCGGCGGCAGCTACACGCTGCTGCTCAACGAGCCGACCGCGCTGCGGACGCGCCAGCCGGTCACCAGCCCGCTCTGGGGCGCCGGCATCGAGCTGACCGAGAGCGTGATTATCTCCAGTTCGGCTAATTCGTATATCGACCTTGACGACGACGGCGTCATCACTCCCGAGGACGACGTCGCAGGGCCGGCCGGATTCCCGGTCGGGGTCTGGTGCGGGCTGCGCAAGGAGGGCGACGAGCTGGGGCAGGCGGTCTTCATTGGTGACTCCTCGCTCGCCATCAACCGCATGTGGGAGCGCGAGGACAACGCCGAGTTCATGCTCGATCTCGTGGCAGAGCTGCTACCCGACGGGGGGACCGTGCTCTTCGACGAGTCGCGCCACACGCAGGACACCTTCGGCGCCAGCCTGTTCCAGGCCGCCATCGGTTTCTACTTCCTGCTCTCGGGGCAGACGCTCATTATCCAGGCCATCCGGCTCAACGTACTTGTGGTAGTCATCCTCGCGACACTGATGGTCGCGCTGCGGCAGCCGGAACCGCTACGCTGGCGCCATTTTTTTGATATCCACCGGCCGCGTCCATGGCGCGGCTTGGGGAATCCCTCCATCGCGCAACTACAACAGTTGCTGCTGGAGCGGATGCGGCTGCGGCACCAGCTCTACGAACTGGATGACCTCGCTCCCGAGGAACGGCTGGCGCTGGCGACGGAACTGGTCAAGCGTTATAACATCCTGCTGGATGCCGGGCTGAGTGCGCTCCTGTTCCGGCCCGATTCGGTAAAGGAAGAGGACATCCGCGTGCTGGCACAGAAGATAGAGGCGTGGTCCACATGAGCAAAACCAAACTTTCAATCGAGGAGACCGGCAAGCTGGCCGACGTAATTCAGGCCGAGGTGGGCAAGGTCGTACTGGGCAAGCAGCAGAATATCGAGCTGCTAATGGCGGCGGTGCTGGCCAACGGCAACATTCTCTTCGAGGATTTCCCCGGGCTGGCGAAGACGCTGATGTCAAACACCCTCGCCGACACCCTGGGGTGCAAGTTCAAGCGTATCCAGTTCACCCCCGACCTGCTGCCGGCCGACATCACCGGTTCCTATTTTTTCGATCCTGAGAAGAACAAGTTCACGTTCCGCGAAGGGCCGATTTTCTGCAACCTGCTGCTGGCAGACGAAATCAACCGTGCGCCGCCCAAGACGCAGGCTGCGTTGCTGGAGGCGATGCAGGAAAAGCAGATAACCATCGAGGGCACAACGCACGTGCTCGAGCGGCCATTTATCGTGCTGGCGACGCAGAATCCCATCGAGTATGAGGGAACTTATCCGTTGCCGGAGGCGCAGATGGACCGCTTCCTCGTCAAGCTATCCGTGGGATATCCCGACGAGGAGGTCGAGACCGCCATCCTGGCCGCCCGCGCCGAGCGCAAGCATGACGCCTTCGAGGTGGAGAGCATTTCATCGCCGGGGCAGGTGGTGGCGATGCATCGTGCTGTCGAGGAAGTCTTCGTCAAGCAGGAAATAATGCAGTACATGGTGAGCCTCGTGCAGGGTACCCGCGGCGACCCGCGCGTCGCGGTCGGCTCGAGCCCGCGCGGTTCACTGGGACTGTTCAAGCTTTCGCGTGCGCTGGCGCTGCTCTCGGGACGCGACTACGTGGTTCCCGACGACGTCAAGCGCTCGGTCATCCCGGTGCTGGCGCACAGGATTATCCTGAAGCCGGAGGCGCGCATCCGCGGCGTCAAGCCGGAACAGGTGCTGGCGGAGCTCCTGACCGCGGTCGATGTCCCGGCCGTTAAGGTCGAAGACGAGTAGATGTGGACCCGTAAGGCGGTAACCTACACCGGCCTCGGCACTATCCTGGTGCTCTTCGCGCCTTTCATCAACAACCTGCAGCTGTTGCTGCTCGGCATCACGCTGCTCGGCTTTGTCGCGGTCCACAGCCTCGTCAACACGAGCCCGGTCAGCGTCAACATCACCCGCCGCTTCTCCGACTCGCAGATTTTCGAAGGGCAGGAGGTGGAGGTGGAGCTGGTAATCCAGAATCGCGGCCGCTCCATTGGATTTCTCGAAATCTACGACCAGCTGCCGCACGAGGTAGAGCTGGCGGGGGGGCTTAACCACACCATCGTGCGACTGCACCGTAACGAGGCGCTGCTGGCGCATTACCGCCTCGAGTGCCACCTGCGCGGGCAGTACCAGCTGGGCAAGCCGCGGCTGCGGCTCTACAATCCGTCGTTCCTGTTCTACTACGAGTCGGACGTCGACTCGGAGTCGACGCTGGTCGTTTTCCCGAAAATCGAAGCGCTGGAGGGGCTTGACCTTTCGAGCGACTTTCCCAAGATGTACCAGGGCGCGATGCCGATTCGGCGCATCGGGACCAGCGGCGAGTTCTACTCGATTCGCGAATACCATCCCGGCGACGATTTCAAGAACATCAACTGGCGCGTCTTTGGCCGCACGCGCAAGCTGATGGTCAACCAGTTCGAGCGCGAGGACATCAGCGACGTGATGCTGGTGCTCGACGCGCGCGAGATTGCCGGCACCGGCACGCCGGTCCACAACCCGCTCAACTACGGCTGCCGCGCGGCGGCGGCGCTGGTCGACTACTTCCTGCACACCCGTAATCGCGTCGGCCTCACGATTTACGGCGAGGCGGTCGAGTCCATCGGCGTCGACAGTGGCGAGCGGCACCTCTACCGGCTGCTGACGAAGCTCTCCGAGGTGCGGCCGGCCGGTGCCCTGGGGCTGCACACGGTCGTTGGCGAGCTGCGCAACTTCACCCCGCGCTCGCCGGTCATCGTCATCTCGACCCTCGAGCAGGACCCGACGGTGCACGCCGCGTTGCGCGAAATCACCGCGCACGGCTTCAAGCTGACGCTCATCGCGCCCGACACGCTCGAGTTCGACCGGGAGTCGCGCATCATCTCGCCGGCGGTCTACTTCACCGCCTCGGCCGAACTCGACAACAACATCTCCGAGGCGCGCTCGCTCGGCGCGCGCGCCCTGCGCTGGGACCCGGATTCGGTGCTGGGGCCGGCGCTACAGGAGGTAGTCAAGTGATTGCGCATCCGCGTCTGTTCGCTATGCAGGTGCTCGCGACCGCGGCGCTGGCGGCGTGCGCCTGGCTCGGATTCGTCGTCTCGGCTGGCGCCGATTCGCTGCTGACGCAGGCGCTCAACGTGGTGCTCGGCTCATTTGGCCTCGACCCGATTTTCGTCGCCACGGCCGAGACGGTCGCGGGTGGTATCATGCTGGGGCTGCTGCTGGGCGGCATGCTGGTGCTGGCCGACGAGCGCGGCTACGGCTACTGGGTGGGCGGGACGCTGGCGCTGCTGCCGTTCCTGCTGGCGTGGCTCTCGCTGACCGGCCGCTCGCCGCTCGCGCCCGAGCCGCTGCACGCGCTCGCTAACTTCGGCTGGCTGGCGCTGCCGTTGCTCGCCGGCACCTTCGGCATCTGGCGCAACTCGCTGCCGACCATCGCCATCGGCGCGCTGCTGGTGCTGGTGCAGCCGCTCAACCTCGCGGGGAACGACGTCAGCGCCATCTTCGCCATCCTCGGCTTCATCTTCTGCTTCATGCTCTACATAGAGCTCGCCTACGGCCACCTGCGCTACGCGCGGCTGGCGCGCATCATGAACTACTCGGGCGAGTTCGGCTCGGTGCTGAACTGGTTCGGCATGATGCTGCTGCTGACGCTCGGCTTCACGACCCTCCTCACCGTGGCGGCGTTCGGCTTCCACGACCTGCTCGGTAACGCCCTCCCCCCGCGGTTCCATAACTCCATCGAGTTTAACACGATTTACGGCCGCGCGCTCTCGGTGATGGTCTTCTTCGCGCTGTGGGCGATTGCGCAGACCATCTTCTCGCGGCAGTTCCTGGCGCGGCAGGTGGAGTAGGGGCGGGAATCTATCCCTCTCCGTCGCTGTTGCTGTTCTTTGGGTCAGTGCCCCATTCGATTCTCTCCGCCCAGTGGCTCAGCCCGTCATCGTCCCTCGGCCCGGAACCATCTACGTCGGCGACCCTGACGTCAAACCAGATGGCGGCGTCGTTTTTGTCGCTGCCATCCCCTCTGGAAAAGCCCATGCCGTTGCTGTCGCTGGCGCCGCAGCTGCACGACGTATCGGGATAGTCGCCATCATCACCATACCACAGCCCGGTGGCAAGGTTGAAAGTGACGTCAAGGCTACTTGTCGATGAAATCTACGACTCCATCGTTGTCCGAATCTCTGTCAGCCGGGTCGGTGTGGTAGGCGACCTCATCGCCGTCATCGAGACCGTCGCCGTCGGAGTCCATTATCATGGGGCTGGTGCCGTAGGTATTAACCTCTACCCCGTCATCCAGGCCGTCATCATCGCTGTCCGTGTCCAGCGGGTTGCTGTGGTATGCCGTAATCTCCACAAAAATACGCCACCCCCGCCCGCCCCCGCGGCCGGTTTAAGCCGGCCGCCGCTTGCCGTGCATGGAGTGGGTCGTCTTCGACGCGGTCGGGACGCTGATGTATCCCTGCCCCGGCGTGCCGCTCGCCTACCACGAAATCGGCCGGCGCTACGGCTCACGGCTCTCCGAGAAGGTGGTGCGCGAGCGGCTGTCTGTCGCCTTCGGGAGCGTGGTGCGGCCGCGCGGCGACCGCACCTCGGCGGACGACGAGCAGGCGTGGTGGCGACGCGTCGTCGCCGCGACGCTAACTGATGTCAGCGACCCCGCGGCGACGTTCGACTCGCTCTGGGCCAACTTTGCCGCGGCGCAAAGCTGGTGCCTCTACGGCGACGTTGCAGCGGGGGTCTCCGCCGTCGCCGACCGCGGGCTGCGCGCGGCGATCGCGTCCAACTTTGACGCGCGGCTCGGGGGCATCATTGGCGGCCACACGGAGCTCGACGCGGTGCGGCCGGTGCTGCACGCGGCCGGGCTGGGGTGGCGCAAGCCGGCGCGGCAGTTCTTCGACGCCGTCTGCCGCGAGCTTGGCTGCACGCCCGACGCGGTACTCTACGTCGGAGACGACCCGCACGGCGACGTTGTGCCAGCGCGCGCAGCCGGGATGCGCGCGCTGCTTGTCGCACGCGACGGGGGCGGCGACCTGCGCAGCCTGGCGGAGCTCGCGTCGCACCTGTAATTACACCTGCACCGCGCCCGCAGCCGCTTAAACCCGCGATGGTTCCGCGCGCCATGACGCCGCGCGACGACGCTGAAGCCATCTTCCACGCGGCGGTCGCGGCGGTGCAGCCAGAGGTGCTACTTTCAGGGCATTTGCAGCGCGACGGCGACCGGCTCTGGTTCCCCGCCATCGAGCTGGAATGGCAGCTGGACCGCAACGTCAGGCTCGCCGCGTTCGGCAAGGCGGCGCCGGGAATGGTGCGCGCGGCCGAGACCATCCTCGGCGAGCACATCGTCGTCGGCATTGCGAGCGTCCCTGTCGGGACGGCGCCGTGCGACGGCGTCACCGCGTTCCACCCGGGCGCCGCCGACAACCTGCCCGACGAGGCGGCAATGGAGGCGGCCGAACGCATCAATGACCTCGCTGTGGAGGCGTCCGCGGACGAGCTGTTGCTGGTGCTCATCTCGGGCGGCGGCTCGGCGCTGCTGCCGCTGCCGGCAGCAGGAATCACGCTCGAGCAGAAGCTGGCGACGACGCGCGCGCTCACCAGCGCGGGGGCGACCATCAGCGAGCTGAATGCGGTGCGGCGCCACCTCTCGGAGCTGAAGGGGGGCCGGCTGGCGCAGCTCGCTGCGCCGGCGACGGTCGTCGCGCTCGCCATCTCGGACGTCATCGGCGACCCGTTGCCCGACATCGCTTCGGGGCCGACAGTGGGTGATTCCTCGACTTACGGTGACTGCCTTGCCATCGTCGCGCGGCTTGGCGTCGAGCTGCCGTCGGCGGTCGCGGCGCACCTCGAGCGCGGCGCCGCGGGCGAACTCGAAGAGACGCCCGCCGTCGAGCCGCCGAAAACCCGCACGGCGGTCATCGGGTCGAACCGCATCGCGCTCGAGGCGGCGGCCGCCACGGCCGCCGCGCGCGGCTACGCGGCGGGCATCGTCACCGATGCGCTGGAGGGCGAGGCGCGCGGCGCTGGAAAGCACATTGCGCGCCACATTACGGGCGAGCGCGGATGCCGCTGCCTGCTCTGGGGCGGCGAGACGACCGTGGCCGTTACCGGGGACGGTCGCGGTGGTCGCTCGCAGGAACTAGCGCTCGCGGCTGCAATTGAGCTGGCTGGTAGTGCCGGCACCGGATTGCTCGCTGCCGGGACCGACGGGCAAGACGGGCCGACCGACGCCGCCGGCGCGTGGGTGGACGGCGGGACGCCGGTCGCTGGCGCACGGGCGGCGCTCGACGCCAACGACTCGCATGGTTTCCTGGCGCCGACCGGCGCGCTGTTCCGGCCGGGGCTGACCGGCACCAACGTCATGGACATCGTCATCGGGCTGGTCGACAGGTAATTAAGCGGCCGCCGCTGGCTTCGCATGAAGGTGTTCGTCACGCGGCGGCTGCCGGAGACGGTGATGGGCCGGCTCGAGAAGGCGAATGAAATCACCGAGCTGCGGGTCAACCCGGAGGACCGCGCGCTGACGCGCGACGAACTTGAGGAAGGCACGGCGTGGTGCGACATCCTGCTGAGCCAGCTGGTCGACCCGGTCGATTCGGCGCTGATGGAGTGCAATTCCGAGCTGAAGCTGATTGCCAACTACGCCGTTGGCTACAACAACATCGACGTCCCGGCGGCGACCAAACGCGGAATCCCGGTCACCAACACCCCCGGCGTGCTCGACGACTCGACCGCCGACCTGACCTGGGCGCTGCTGATGGCGGTCGCGCGGCGCATCGTCGAGGCCGACCGTTACATGCGCGACGGCAAATACGAGGGATGGGCGCCGACGCTGCTGATGGGCACCGACGTCCACCATAAGACGCTGGGCATCGTCGGGCTGGGTCGCATCGGCTTCGCGCTGGCGCAACGCGCGCGCGGCTTCGGCATGCGTATCCTTTACAGCGACCTGGAGCCGAAGCCGTACGCGGAGGAGGTCGGCGCAGAATATGTGGACATGTACACGCTGCTGCGCCAGAGCGACTTCGTTTCGCTGCACCCCTTCTACGACAAGAAGTCGCACCATCTCATCGACACGCGCGAGCTGCGCGAGATGAAGCGCAGCGCATTCCTGATTAACGTCAGCCGCGGCCCGGTGGTGAACGAAAAGGTGCTCGTCAAGGCGCTGAAAGCGGGCGAAATCGCCGGTGTGGCGCTCGATGTCTACGAGCGCGAGCCGGCGATGGAACCCGAACTGGCGCAGATGGACAACGTCGTCATCGTCCCGCACATCGCTTCCGCCAGTCTGGAGACCCGCACGGCGATGGGCAATATCGCGGTCGATAACGTGCTGGCGCGCTGCCGCGGGGATGCGCTGATGACCTGCCTCAACCCGGAAGCGGCAGGCTAGCGCGGCGCGGCAGCACGGAAGTCGCGCATGCTTGGCGCCGCCGCAGCGTTTATCATTACCCCTGCCCCCATCGACTCGCCTCGGGCTTCGGAGGAGAGCTCACAGTTATTTACCTCAATTCCCGCCCGGGGCAACCTGCTCCCGCCGGTGGACCGGACGTTGGTCCGGCAGCACTTTAATATGAGCGGGCGGTAGCCGGGAAGCATGGCGGAGCTGACGGCGGTGCTGCACCGTGAGGAAGGCGTCTTCGTAGCCGAGTGTCCCGAAGTCGGGACGGTGAGCCAGGGGGATACGGTAGATGAGGCGCTCGCCAACCTGAAGGAGGCGACCGAACTCTACCTCGAGGAATTCCCGATGCAGGAGTTCGAGCCTCCGGTGATTGCCACTTTCTCCGTTTCGGAGGGAGCGGGTGCCGCGGCTTAAGCCGGTCTCCGGCGAAAAGGTCGTGAAGATTCTCTGCCGCCATTTCGGCTTCAGCGTTACCGGCCAGCGCGGCAGCCATGTGCGGCTCTCGCGCGAGACTCCGCAAGGCAAGGTAGGCACCGTCGTGCCGCTGCACCGCGAGCTGAAACGGGGGACCCCTGCGGGGCGTGCTGCGGCTGGCGAAAGTAGACGCCGCTGAATTTGTACACCACATTTGAGCCGCCTCCCGCCAGCCTTTTAGCGGCCGCCACCTGCCGCCGGCCGTGAGCTTCTCCGGGATGGCAGTCGCGGTCATCGACAACGGCGGCCAGTGGACGCACCGCGAATGGCGCGTGCTGAACTACCTCGGCTGCGCGGCCGAAATCGTGCCGAACACGACGCCCCCCTCGGAACTGGAGCGCTTTCGCGCGCTGGTGCTCTCGGGCGGTGCGCCGCGCATCGAGTCGGAAGCGGACGCGCTCGGCCTTACGGCGGAGTACCTCGACGCCGCGCACTGGCCGATTCTCGGCATCTGCGTCGGCCACCAGTACATGGCGGCCCACTTCGGCGGTGCCGCCGGCCCTGCGCGCGTGCCGGAGTTCGGCGCGGCGCTGGTCTCGGTCGCCGAGCGGGGCTGGCTGATGGCGGGGCTGCCCGACGAGTTCACCGCCTGGGAGAGCCATAACGACGAAGTGACGCGGCTGCCCGACGGGTTCGACATCCTGGCATCGAGCGACGACTGCGTGGTGCAGGCGATGCAGCACCGGAAGCTGCCGTACGCGGGGGTGCAGTACCATCCCGAAGTCGAGCATTCGGAATACGGTGCCGAGCTCTTCACCAATTTCCTTGAACACGCGCAAGCGTGGCGGCCGTAGCAGCCGCGTCGCCGCGCTGTGAAACAAGCGGTGACGCCAGACTGCGCCACGGCGTCAGGGACTGACGCCAGGCTGCGCCCGCGAAGTCAGCGACCGGAGAGAGCTGACGCAGCAGCGCCGCCACACGACATCACTTCCGGCGCGCCGTCCGCGGGTCGTCTTACGGATACCCGCAAGGTGCTGCGGCGCGCCAGAGCGATGCCGCAGTCGCGGCCCCAACAGGCGACTGGCAGCGCAGGGTAGCGGTTTTTAGCGGGACGCTCTCGCCCCGCTGGTGTGGTAGCCATGGGCAGCAACGACAGGATAGGACAGATTTTCGGGCTGGAGAGCAACATTGGCGACCTTCCGGACGGTGAGCGGAAGGCGATTCGCGGCTGGTGCTACTACGACTGGGCCAAGTCTGCCTTCGAGACCAGCATCGTCGTCGCCATCCTGCCGGTCTACTTCGTCACGCTCTTCAAGCACGCGTACGGCAGCGAGCTGACGCTGGCTGGCTTCACGTTTACGGGCGACTCAATGTGGGCCTGGGCGACGTTCCTCTCGGCGATTATCATCGCGCTGGTCGGCCCCGGTATGGGAGTCATCGCCGACCGCGCCGAAATCAAGATGAAGCTTACGAAGTACCTGACCTGGGCTGGCGCTGGCGCGACGGTGTTGCTGGCGGGCGCCTACTTCCTGTCGGCACACTGGGGTTTCATCTGGCTTTTTGTTTTCTACGTTCTGGCGAATATGGGGCTGCTTTCAGCGACCATCTTCTACAATGCGATGCTGCCCTATCTGGGCGAGCGCGCCAGCGCCGATTACGAAGTGGCGCACCGGGGCGGGCCGGTGCAGATGGACGATATCTCCAACCGTGCCTTTGCCTATGGCTATTTCGGCGGCGGCATCCTGCTCGCGATCCACCTGGCGATGGTCAGCATCCTGGTCGACGCCGACGGGAACATGCTCGGCTGGGTTGTCCCGGTGGCACTCGCCAGTTCGGGGCTGTGGTGGTACGGCTTCGCGCTGATTACGATTAACTGGGTGCCCGAGCCACACATCCCCGACCCGGTGCGCAATCTCACCTTCGGCTCTGCCACGCGGCTGGCGCTGACCGAAGTGCGCAAGACCCTTGGTGAAGTCAGCCGCTTCCGGGTGCTCGCCATGTACATCGTGGCCTACTTCTTCTTCATCGACGGCATCAACTCCGTGACCTCCCTCGCCGGTGCTTTTGGCGCAGGGGTTCTGGGAATCCCGCTGGTGCTCAACATGGCGGTCATCCTGCTGGTGCAATTTGTCGCCGCCCCGTCGGCGATGCTCTTCACGCGGCTCGCCGGTTCGACCTCGACCAAGACCGCACTCACCGTGGCACTGGTGGGTTGGGTCGTCATCATCTTCGGCGCGGTCGGCTTCGCGCCGCTCGAGCTGGCGGAGCACGACGAGTATGACTTCCAGTTCGACTGGGACGAATCCGGCTATGAAGTCACCGCGTTGGGCGGCGTCTCGCTCGGGGAATCGGACGCCGACCAGGCGTTCAAGGCCGAATGGGCGGACATCCTGCCGCTCGACGTCGAAGGCGAAATATCAGCCGACGCGACCGGCTCCGCCAACGAAGAACGCGCGACCGCGTTCCTCGCCGCGATTGGCGGCGACGGCCACTTCTCGGCTTCTGTTAGTGGCGGGCTGCTCGATGGGCAGACCGCGCTCGGGGAAGACCATCCCACTTCGCTCGGTGACGGCGCTATCGACGCTTTCCCGAGCTTCCTGCGCGATAATTTCTGGGCGCCGCTCGGCTTCGGTATTTCGTTGCAGTGGCTTTTCCTGGGGCTGCTGGCGGGACTGCTCCTCGGCGGCTCGCAAGGCTTGGCGCGCTCCATCTTCGGCCAGATGGTGCCGCAGACGCGCTCGGCCGAATTCTTCGGCTTTTTCGGCTTTTTCGGCCGAATCGCCGCTTTCCTCGGGCCACTAATCTACGTGCTCGTCACGGGCCTGTTCGACAGCCGTACCGCGGTCCTGAGCCTCGGTGTGCTGGTGGTCATCGGAGCCGTGCTGCTCCAGCGGATTGACGTCGACGCTGGCATCCGCGTCGCGGCTGTCGAAGACGAGCGGAAGCGCGGAAACGCAGGGTGAATCGGCGCGAGCGGCTGCGCCAGCGCGGCCGGGCCCTGCGGGAGCGGGCGCGCAAACTGCGCGAAATGCCGCGCCCGGTCGAGCCGCTGACCGCCAAGGTGGGGTGGCTGCCGCTGATTTCATGGTCGCTCTACGACCTTGCCAACACCGTTTTCTCGCTCAACATAGTCTCGCTCTACTTCGGGTTGTGGATCGTGCTGGAGATGGGCGGTAGCGACTCGCACTACGGCTACGCTAATTCAATCTCGATGCTGCTGATTTTCCTGACCGCGCCGGTGCTGGGCGCGCTTTCCGACCAGGCCAAGCGGCGGATGCCGTTCCTGGTCGTGACGACGCTGGTCTGTGTTGCCTTCACCGCGCTGCTGGGCTACGACGGCGGGCTGGCGCGCGACGACCGGCTGCTGCTCTCGCTCGGGATTTTCGTCGTCGCGAACTACTTCTATCAGGCGGGACTGATATTCTACGATTCGCTGCTGCCGGTCGTCTCGACTGACGCGAACCGCGGCCGCGTGGGCGGGGTCGGCATCGGCCTCGGGTATGTCGGCAGCTTCCTCGGCGTCGGCGCCGGAATCCTGCTGCTGGGGATTATCGGCTACGTCGGTATGTTCCAGGTCTCGGCGCTGCTGTTCCTGATGTTCTCGATCCCCTGCTTCGTCTTCGTGCGCGAGACCGAAACCGACGACTTCTGGCCCTCGCTCTGGCTGCTGGCAGCGCTGCTGCTGCTGCTGAACGCGTGGCTGCTCGGCGGCGACTATTCGCTGGCGCTGCTAGTCGCCGCCATCATCGCGGGCGGCGCGTACCTGCGCGCGCGGACCGCGCCGCTGCTGAAACGCAACTTCCAGTTGAAATTCATCGGCGGCGCGTTCCGGCAGGTGCGCGACACGGTGCGCCGTGTCAAGCAGTTCCCGGGGCTGGGACGTTTCCTCATCGGGCGGATGTTCTATACCGACGCGGTGAACACGCTCATCGTCTTTATGGGAATTTACATCACCGGCGAGTTCGACTTCAGCACGCAGCAGGTGCAGTATTTCCTGCTCATCGGTATCGGCACCTCGATTCTAGGCGGCTTCGGCTGGGGCTGGGTGGTTGACTGGCTCGGCCCGAAAACCAGTCTCAACCTCGTCCTCTGGACCTGGTTCTTCAACTTCACGATGATAATCGGCGTCGCCCTCTTTGACCTGCCGACCGCCATCCTGTGGGTCGGCGCGGCGACCGCCGGCATCGCGCTGAGCGGCACATGGGCGGCTGACCGCCCCTACATGCTGCGGCTGACACCGCCGCGCCTCGTGGGGCAGTTCTACGGGCTCTACTCGATGGTCGGCCGCTTCGCAACCATCATCGGCCCGGTGATGTGGGCGCTGATTGTCGACACGCTCGGCTGGGGGCGGCCGGCAGCAGTCGCCGCGCTGTTCCTCTTCACCATCGTCGGCTACATCATCCTGCAAGGGGTCGACGACGCGCCGCGCGACTGGCCGCCCGAGCTGCTGGCCGACTATGAGCCCGAGCCGCCCCGTGGCGCAATAGGCCGTTCCCGTTGAGCCTTTAAAACCGCGCGGCGGTGCCCGACCGATGGCGCGGCAGATTGACCACTACCTGCAACGGCTGGTCGATGACGACCAGCTCACGTTCCACCGTGCGATGCATGACTTCGTCGACGACGCCATCGCGCCGCGCTGGTTGGAGTGGGAGCGCGGCCACGCGCTGATTCCCGACGACGCCATCGCGCAGATGGCCGAAATGGGGCTGTTTGGCATTACCGTTTCCGAAGAATACGGCGGGCAGGGCGGCTCGCAGCTGGACCTGCTGCTGATGGGCCTCGCGCTCGGCTACCAGTCGCAGTCGCTGGCCATCACGCCGGGCGCCGCGCTCTCACTCGGCGCCAAGCCACTGCAGCTCTGCGGCACGGAAGCACAGAAGGCGGCGCACCTCCCCGACCTAGCGGCGGGCAAGCGCATGTTCGTATTCGGCCTCTCGGAGCCGGCGCGCGGCACCGACGCCGCCAACCCGCAGGTCAGCGCGACGCGCGACAGCGACGGCTGGGTCATCCGCGGCGAGAAGTGCTGGTCTACCAACGCGATGTGGGCGTCGCACGTTATCGTCAATGCACTGACTGCCCCCGACGGGAAGCCGGGCCACCGCTCGAGCTGCTTCATCGTCCCGATGGACGCCGACGGCGTCCATTACCAGGAGATGGCGGGCAAGGACCTCTGGGAGCAGTCCTCGACCGGCTCAATCATGCTTGACAACGTGCGCGTTTCCGAAGGCGACCTGCTCGGCGACCTGAACGCAGGCTTCCGGGTGATGGCGCAGACGCTCAACGGCGGCCGGCTCTTCATCGCCGCGCTTTCGCTGGCGTCGCTGGCTTGCGCACTCGACCGCGTCCGCGAATACGCGCAGGAGCGCGAAATCATGGGCGGCCCGCTCGGCCGCTACCAGCGCGTGCAGGACGTCGTGCTTGACATGGACATCGCGCTCGAGCAGGGGCTGACCTGGCTCGTCGACCTCTGCCGGCGCTACGACGCGGGCACGCTTGACCGCGAGTCGGCCGCGAAGGTCAAGGTCGAGTGCTCGCGCCGCGCCAGCGACCTGCTGACGCTGGCGATGGAAGTGTGCGGCGGCGTCGCCTGCTTCGACGAATTCGGCCTCTCCCGGCACCATCGCGACCTCTTTGTCTGCCGCGTCGGCGAAGGCTCCAACTTCGCACTCAAGGGCTTCGCGACGCGCCCGCTGATGCCGTCGATTACGCTGGATTAGGAGCGGAAAATTCCAGCAAACTGTTATGACGGTCTCCCCAGTGGACTCACCGATGCGATTTCAGGTGCAGTTCATGCGGCTGGCGATAGCCTTCCTTCTGGTCTCGGCAAGTGGCCTCTCGGGCTGCCTCCAGTCCCCCACGCCACCGCCGCCTCCGCCCGAGGAGCCGCCGCTGCCGGACGGGGTCTTCGTCACTGGGTCCGATGGCCTGGCGGTCGATGAACTGCCCCTGCCGCTCAGCTTCGTCTTCAGCGACGTGGGCGAGAACGGGGCTGAGCCGAGCATCGGCATCACCTCGAGCGGCTGCATCTTTTTCATCGCGTTTGAGAAGGTCATGCGTTCTTGCGACCATGGCCAATCATGGGAGGACGTGACGGGTCCTTTATGCGCGTTCCAGACCAATGACCCGTGGGGGTGGGTTGATCCTGTGACTGATCGGATATTCAACGTGCAGATGCAGGGTCTGGAGACGTCTTGGATATGCTGGAGCGATGATGATGGAGAAACTTGGGAGGGCAATATGCACGACTCTGGTACGACTCCGATTAATGATCACATCAAACTGGCAACGGGCCCTTGGACGAGCAGTGGATACGGTATCGGCGGCCAAGTGTCCCAAGCTTACTATGACCAAGCCGTATACTATTGTTACAACAAACTCGCTGGAATCTTCTGCTACACCAGTTTTGATGGAGGTGCTACATTTGACGCAGGCGGACAAATCTACGGTTTGGCCACCACCAATGGTGGACTCCATGGAGCCATCACTTCTGCACCGGATGGAACGGTATATGTGACCCCCAGAGTCGAAACACCCACAGTCATCGTTTCCGATGACAATGGTTTGTCTTGGGTTGATCGAACCATGGGTGAGGATGTAGGTACGCCCTATCCACGCAAAAATTCGGAGGTTGCCACCGACACCGAATCCAATGCATACCACATCTGGACCGGGGCCGACGAAGGCGTCTACATGTCGAGGAGTACTGATTCAGGGGAGTCATGGGAACAGACTAGCATTCGGATCAGCCCGAGCGCAGTCATCTCGTCAGTATTCCCTCAGGTTGATGCAGGGGATCCCGGAAGAATTGCGATTACTTACCTAGGGAGTGAGGACGCGAGTGAATTGAACCAACCCGACATAGACGATAATCCATGGGATGGCAATGCCCACTACGCCAATTCCAACGTCAGTTACTACCTCTACGTCACCTACAGCCTGAATGCGCTGGATCCGAACCCCGTGTTCCACACGGTGCGCGTATCCGCAGACCCTGTCCAGGTCGGCAGCATCTGCCTGAACAGCGGAGATTGCCGCGACATCGGCGGCTCCAACCGGAATCTGCTCGATTTCAACGACCTCCATATCGATAGGGAAGGGCGCGTCTACATCGCTTTCGCCGACGGCTGCACGGGTGAATGCGCCACCAAGGATGATCCGCAGCCTGAGGATTCCCGCAGTCGTCTGGGTTCAGTCTACTACCTGGGCAGCGGGCCGAGCCTCTACGAAGCGGTGGGCGAACTGCCTCCGCTGGTTTGAAGCAGGGATGGGCAGCACCATGAACGAGCCGAATCGCTGCCCATGGGCGGGCAACGACCCGCTCTACCTTGCCTACCACGATACGGAATGGGGCACGCCCAACCGCGATGGGCGGCGCCTGTTCGAGAAGATTATCCTCGAGGGCGCGCAAGCCGGGCTCTCATGGATTACGATTCTCAGGAAGCGCGAGAACTACCGGCGGGCCTTCGACGGTTTCGACCCCGCCCGGGTCGCCGCGTACGGCGCGGAAGATATCGAGCGCCTCGTGACGGATGCAGGCATCATCCGCAATCGTGCCAAGATCAAGTCCGCCATCAACAACGCCAGGGTTTTCGTCGAGCATTTCGGCGCCGACGAGGACGCCTTCAGCGAATTCCTCTGGTCATTCGTCGACGGCGGGCCGGTGGTTAACCATCGTGAGAGAATGGAGGACCTCCCTGCCACTACCGAGGCGAGCACCGGGATGAGCAAAGCCCTCAAGAAGCTCGGATTCACCTTCATCGGCCCGACCACCTGCTACGCTATGATGCAGGCCGCGGGCATGGTCGACGACCATCTCGTCAGCTGTTTCCGCCACACTTCCAACCGGGCAGCCCCCTGACCCGGACGCGCAGCATAGTCACGTTTTACCCATCACGCTGATTCTGGCACAAGCGAGGAGTGGTGTGACCTGATTTTCCAGTCGTTGCCCTCCTTCACAAATACAAACGAGTACCTTGCCTCGACGACTTTGCCTCCCAGAATGAAATTGTAGAGGCCGCAACTGGAGGCGAATTCGCTCCCGCAGAACGGTTGCTCGGAAACGATTTCCACCCCGACAGCCGCTTCCAGCAGCTCCTCGAAGTACGCGAGTATCGCTCCCGGGCCAACGCGTTCAGCGGCGGAGAAAGTCCCCAGCAGCAACGCATCCTCGGCATAGAGGCTGGCCACCCGGCGCGGGTCGCCGCTCTCGACCGCGCTGACCCACTCTCGCAGCAGGCGGGAAGCGATTTCGCCACTCAGCCACCTTCCTTCGTCCAGTCCCATTATTATCTCGTTTCCAGCTGCCGGTGGTACGTCCCCTGCCGTCGCGGGGAGGGCACGGTGAGATTAAAGTCCCCCTCCCTGTTCAAAGGGCGTGGAGTTCGAGGCGCTCGTCTGCTACAGCCAGCTGCTGATTCTGCTTCTGCTTGCGGTCGCGTACCTCTACAATTACCGCCCCGGCCCGCACGCGAAGTGGACCTTCTCAGTCATCGCCTGCGGGCTGCTACTGTTCGTCGACGCGCTGCTGCTCCCGGCGGGCGGCTGGCTGCCGCTTGCGCTCAAGGCAGTGATGGTCGTCGGCGCCATCGGCTGCCTGCTCGCGGCACAGTGGGTCGTGGAAGCAGCCCCCGAGGGGTCGCCCGGCTGGTGCCCCGAGTGCGACACGCCCTTGCTGGAGGACGGCCTCTGCCCCGGCTGCGGCCATCTCGATGCGCACGCGGGCGGCCTCGATTCGGGATGAGTTTGCTTTAAGTTATCCTGTTCGCTGGCCCACCATGCGCCGCCGTGAAGTCCCCGAATCTGCTGCCGCTCCCGCCGCCGCGAGCGGCGGCGGCTGCGCGGTCGAAGGCTGCGACGGCTCGCCGCAGCGGTCGCAGCCGCGCTCGCGCGTGGCGGAGGCGCTGCCCGAGCTGGCGCTGGAGGGCGGACGGCGCGTGAAGTTGTGCCGCGAGCATTACCGCGCTTTCCGGCGCGCGTCGCGCGAGACGCGGCGGCTGGACCGGATGGGCGGGTGAGCGCCGCCGCGGTCTGCCGGGCGGAGCTGCGCAGCGGCTGGCGCCGCTTCGCGCGCTCGGTCGGGCGGCGTCCGCTGGCGACCGTCGTGATGGCTGCGCTGGCGCTGCTGATGGTACTGGTGGGCGTACGCGTCACCGCCTTTGTTGCGACGCGGCCCGAGCAGTTCCCCGACGAGGGATACGGTACGATTCTGCTGCTGCTGTTCGTGCTGCTGCTGCTGCGGTCGGCCGGGATGACGCAGCGACATGCGCTGCGCGCCCGCGAGGTGGACCTGCACCTGACGCAGCCGGTGGCTACGCGCAGCGTGATGCTGGGGCAGTTTGGCGCCATCGCGCTCAGCGCGACGGCGCTGGTCGCGCTGGGGGTCGCGCTCTCCCTGCTGGTGCGCTGGGGCGCCTCTATTCCGCTCGCGATTCCGGCGCCGTTCTGGACGCTGCTGGCGCTGTTCGCGCTGCTGGCACCGCTCTGCGGCTTCCTCTTCTCGGTGCTCGGCAACCTGCAGCCGCTCTCGCGCAAGCTGCGCTATCTCGCGACGCTGGCGCCGCTACTGATGTTGCTGATGTATCTCGCCAGCTACGCGCATGACGAGCCGGCGCTGGTGCAGCAGGTCTCCGCCGGCGCGCTGCTGCTGCTGCTGGGCTACCTCTGGCTGGCTGAGGGACTATACCTCGACGCGGTCGCGGCGCAGCGGCTGGCGACCGGCCGCACGCTCAAGTGGCGCGTGATGGAGCTGCGCTGGCTGCGGCGACTCGTCGGCCGGCGCGTCGCCGCGGTGGCACGCAAGGAAATCACTTCGGCCATCCGCGAGCGCGATTTCCTCACCGCAACGCTCTCGACGCTCTCGATTTCGGCCATCCTGCTCTTCTGGTATTTCCAGACCGGCACCCCCGGCGAGGAGGTGGGCGACCTCGCGCCGCACCATTACTATCCGGGACTCCTCGCGCTGGCGCTCTACATGGCGGCGCTGCTGCAATGCACCCTTGTCGGCGCGGCGCTGCTCGGCATCGAGGGTCGTCGGCTGTGGGTGCTGAAGGGGCTACCGGTCGATTCGCGCACGGTGATGCAGGGCAAGGGGCTGGGGCTGCTGTTGCTGGCGCTGCCCGGCATCGTGCTAGTCTGGCTGCCGCTGCCGCTGGCGGCCCACTTCCCGTGGCAGGTGACGCTCTTCTTCGGCGAAATCGCCATTGCGTTGACGCTCGCCAACGCCGGCCTCGGCTTGTGGGCCGGCGCAGCTTTCGCCAGTTTTGACGAGCACGACCGTGGCAATCCCGACGTGCTGACGCAGTTCATGCTCATCGGCGCCTCGGCGTTCATGTCGGCGCTGCTGGCGCTGCTCCCGGCGGCGGTGATGCTGATGTATGACCTGCCCGACGGGACGCGCTACGGCCTCGGGCTGGTCGCCGGAGCGCTCTTCGCCGCCTGCGGCTACGGCATCTACCGCCTCGGCATGCGCAGCGCCGCGGACGCCTACCGCACCATCTGGATTGACTCCTATGGCGCATAGCGCTTAAGCCGCGGCGGGATGGGACTGTGTGGCAGCCGTCGCGTCGCCGGAAATGGAGGCTTACTTCGAAGCGCTGGAGGCGCGCGCCGAGGCGTGCTACGAGCTGGTGGGGCGCGCCCGCAAGGCGGGCTACGACCTCGAGGATGAAGCCGAAATCCCGCGCGCGCGCGACCTCGCCGAGCGGGTCGAGGCTCAGGTCGGCCCGGAGGGCATCGCGCCGCGCATCCGCGAGGTGATTGCGAAGCACGACCGGCAGACCGCGGCGCTGCTGGTGGCGCGCGAGCTCGCCGGCGAACTGCGCGACGAGCTGGGGGTCGAGAAGGCGCTCGAGCAGGCGGTGCGCACCTCGCTCTCAATCCTCACCGAAGGCGTGCTGGTCGCGCCGACCGAGGGAGTGGTGCGCGTCGCGACGATGGAGAACCACAACTCGACCCGCTGTGCCGCCATTTATTACGCCGGCCCGATTCGCGCCGCCGGTGGCACTGCGCAGGCGCTTTCGGTGCTGATAGCGGACGTGGTGCGACGCGAGCTGGGGCTCGACGCCTACATCCCCACGTCGGCTGAGGTCGAGCGCTACAAGGAGGAAATCCCGCTCTACAAGCGCGCGGTCAACCTGCAATACCTCCCGTCGGGCGACGAGATTGACGCAATTGTGCGCGCCTGTCCGGTCTGCATCACCGGCGAGCCGACCGAGCGCCTCGAGGTGGCGGGCAACCGCGACCTGCCGCGCGTCGAGACCAACCGGCTGCGCGGCGGCGCGGCGCTGGTGATTGCCGAGGGGCTCTGCCTCAAGGCGGCCAAAGTGCTCAAGCATGTCGAGCGGCTCGAGATTGACGGCTGGGATTTCCTGCGCTCGTACGCCGAGCAGAAGCAGGAAAAGGCGGGCGCGGGCGAATACAAGTACCTCAGGGACGTGCTCGTTGGCCGCCCAATTTTCGCGTTCCCGGACCGCCCGGGTGGCTTCCGCCTGCGCTACGGCCGCACGCGGCTTACGGGCCTCGCGGCGGTCGCGCTGAATCCGGCGACGATGGTCGCGCTTGACAGCTTCACGGCCATCGGTACCCAGCTCAAAATCCAGCTCCCCGGTAAGGCGGCGGCGGTCACGCCGTGCGATTCCATCGAGGGGCCGCTGGTGCTGCTTGACGACGGCAGTTGCGTCCGCCTCTCCAGCCGCGACGAGGCCGAGGCGGTCGCGCCCCGCATCCGTGAAATCATTGACGTGGGCGAAGTGCTGATTCCGCCGGGCGAGTTCCTCGAGAACAACCACGCGCTCGTTCCCGGCGGCTGGTGCGCCGAGTGGTGGGAAGCGGAGCTGCGCGCTGCCGGCGGTGAACCGCCTGGCGGTGTTCCGGACTTCGCCGCGGCGCTCGCGCTTTCGCAGCAGTACAGCGTCCCGCTCCACCCCGCGCACACCTTCCTGTGGCACGACCTCAGCCTCGACGAGCTGGCGCAGTTGCGCCAGCTCGCGGCGGATGGCAGCCGCGACGGTGATAGCTTCCTGTTTCCGGCGGAGGCGCAGCCGCTGCTGTTGACGCTGGGCGTCCCGTTCGCGCCCGCTGGCGAAGCGTTGCGCGTCTGCCACGAGGCCGCCGCGCTACTCCACAGCCTCGGCGATGCGGACGCCGAAGGTGATGACGTGCTGGCGCAGGTCTCCGCCGCTGCCGGCGTCGAAATCCGCGCCCGCGCCCCGACGCGGCTCGGCGCCAGCATGGGTCGCCCCGAGAAGGCGGACGTGCGCCGCATGAAGCCGCCGCCGCACGTACTCTTCCCCGTCGGACCGGCGGGCGGCCCGCAGCGCATGCTCAACAAGGCGCTGGAATCGCAGCCGTCACAGAGCCAGCTGGGCCGCCCCGGCAAGGGGGTCGAGCTGGAGGCGGAGCTGCGCTACTGCCGCACGTGCAGCAACGAGACGGTCGCGGTCCACCATTGCGGCCAGCGGACGGTGGTGAAAGAGCAGGCGAAGCGGCGCGAGGTTGACCTGCGCACCGAGGTCGAATCTGCACAGCGCAACGCCGGAATCGGTGTGCTGCCACCGGTGAAGGGCGTCCGCTCGATGATGTCTGCCAGCCGCACCCCCGAGGCGCTGGAGAAGGGGCTGCTGCGCGCACGTTACGACCTGCGGGTGTTCAAGGACGGGACGCTGCGCTACGACATGATGAACCTGCCGCTGACTCACTTCCGCCCGGCCGAAATCGGCCTCAGCGTCGAGAAGGCGCACGAGCTGGGCTACACACACGATGTTGAGGGCGCAGAACTGCGCGACGGAGCCCAGCTACTCGAGCTGCGGGTGCAGGACCTCATCATCTCGCGCCGCGCCAGTGACTGGCTGCTGGGGGTCGCCCGCTTCGTCGATGACGAACTGAAGCAGCTCTACGGCTGCGACCGCTTCTACAACCTGCCGGACGCGGCGCAGCCGGAAGACCTCATCGGCCAGCTGCTCATCTGCCTCAGCCCGCACACCTCGGCCGGGGTGCTGGCGCGACTCATCGGTTTCACCCATGCCAAGGTGCAGTACGGGCATCCGTTCATGCATGCCGCCAAGCGACGTAACTGCGACGGCGATGAAGACTCGGTGATGCTGTTGCTCGATGGGTTGCTCAATTTCTCGGAACACTTCCTTCCCACTACTCGTGGAGGTACGATGGACATTCCGCGGGTGCTGGGCACCCGCATCGACCCGACCGAGATTGATAATGAGGCGCACAACATCGACCTCGAATCGCAGCTGCCGCTCGAATTTTACCAGGCTGCTGCCCGCGGTGACCATCCCGCCACGCTGCGCGAGCGCCTCGATATGGTCGCCGACCGGCTGGAAACTCCGGCCCAGTACGAGGGATTCGGCTTCACCCATTCCACCAGCGACCTGAACGACGGGCCGCACGAATCACGCTACGTCGTGCTGGGGACGATGCTAGAGAAGTCGCAGGCGACCCTCGAGCTGGCGCAGCGCCTGCGCGCTTCCGACGCTACGTATGTCGCCGAGCGAACTATCGAGAAGCACCTGATGCGCGACCTCGTGGGAAACTTGCGCGCCTTCGCGTCGCAAGGAGTGCGCTGCAAGAAGTGCACCGCCAAGTACCGGCGGCCGCCGCTGCGCGAGACCTGCCTCAAGTGCGGTGGCGGGCTGCTGCTCAACATCTCGCGCGCCTCGGTCTCGAAGTACCGCATCATGGCGCATGAAATGGCGCAGCGCTACGAGGCGCGGCCGTTCCTCAAGCAGCGGCTGGAACTGATATTTCAGTCCATCGAGGACACGCTGGAGAACGAGGAAATCCAGCAGACCAGCCTCGGGGCGTTCATGTGATTTACTGGCTGGAGAGCGTCGATTCAACCAATCGCCGGGCGCTCGCGCAGCGACTCGCGTGCTGGGATGCGGTGGTCGCACGTGAGCAGGTCGTCGGCCGCGGACGCCACGGCCGCAGCTGGGAATCGCCTGTCGGGGGACTTTATATGTCGGTCGTCGTGGAAAACGACCCGCTCCTGCCGCTCCGTGCCGGTCTCGCGGCGCGCGATGTGTTACAGCCGCACTGCCCGGAACGCATCGGGCTGAAGTGGCCCAACGACCTGCTCTGCGCGGACGGCAAGCTGGGGGGCGTGCTTTGCGAAGCCGAAGGCGATTTGGCAGTGGCCGGCATCGGCCTCAACCTGGAGGGCGAGCCGCCACTGGCTGGTGCGACGACGCTGGAGGCGGTGGGCGGCAGCCTGCCGCCCGCCGCCGATTGGCAGGCGTGGCTGGAGCCGCTCGCGACCGCCATTATCGCGCGGCTGCGCGAGCTGGCGCGGCTGCCGGCGCCGGAGTTCCTGGCGCGCTACCGTGTGCATGAGCAGCTGCTGGGGCAGCCGGTCGCGTGGGAGGGCGGCCGCGGCACCGCGCTCGCCATCGGCGCCGACGGCGCGCTGGAGGTGCGCACCGCCGACGGGACCGAGCGGCTGCACGCGGAGGAGGTGAGCCTTGCCTGAACTGGAGCGGCTGCTCGAGCAACTGGTCGCGATTCCATCGGTGATGGGCGACGAGACTGCGAAAGCAAAGTTCCTCGCCGATTACCTTTCCGACTGGGAGTCGGAGCTACAGCCTGTGGAGGGCGGCACCGTGAATCTCTGGTGCCACGCCCCCGGCGACGGCGCCCCGCTCCTGCTCTGCGCGCACCTCGACACGGTGCCGCCCGCCCCCGGCTGGGAAGCGCCGCACGCACCGCGCCGCGAAGGCGGCAACCTCGTCGGCCTCGGCGCCGCCGACATGCAGGCGGGGCTTGCGATTGCGGTCGAAACGTTCCGCGCCTGCGCTGGCGAGAGCGGCCAGCGGCCGCTCTCGCTGCTGCTGACCTGTGACGAGGAAGGTTGGTGCCGCGGGGTGAACGCTGCGCTGCCGCGGCTGCGCGAACTGGCGCCCGAGCTGGTGCTGGTGCCCGAGCCGAGCGGCGAGCGAGTCGTGCTGTCGGCGCCCGGCCGCGCAGTTTTCCGCCTTGCGCTCGAGACTGAAGGCGGCCACGCTACGCGCGAGGGCGAGAGTGCGCTGGCGCGCATGGCCGGAATCGCACTCGAAATCGAAGCGATGGCGGTCACGGGCAGCCAGGTTGTGCTGGAGTTCACGTCACGCGCCCGCGGGCTGAGCCACCCGCAGGACGCGCTGCTGGTCGTCGACCGCCATCTCGCGCCGGGCGAGTCGCGCGACGCCGCCCGCGAGGCGCTGAGACAGCTCGACCCACGGTTGGCGGTCGCGGAGGCGGAGCGGCCGACGCCGCCGCCCGAAGCGTACGCGGCCGAGCGCACACCGTCGGTCGAGCGGCTGCTGGCGCTGAGCGGCCACCCGCCCGGCGATTCGTCATCGGTCGGCGACTTCAACTTCCTCGCCACCGTCGCGCCGACCGCCATCCTCGGTCCCGAAGGCGGCAACCTGCACGCGCCCGGGGAGTGGGTCTCGCTGGCGTCGGTGCGGAGGGTTTACGAACTCTACCTGCGGTTCCTGCGCGACGCCTGATGGGACTGCCGCAGCCGCTGCTCCGCGGCGCGGCTTGGCGTCACCCCGGCCTGCGGCCGGTGCGCCGCAGCCGCTAAAATCCCCCGCCGCTCGCACCGCGTGAAGCTGAAGCTGGCGCTGGCGATGGCGCTGCTGCTGCCGCTGGCGGGCTGCCTGCACGATTCGCAGCTGGGGCCGTTCGACTGCGCCCCCTCGACTGGCGCGTGCCGCTACGAAATCCTGCGCGATGACCCGTACGGCGAGCTGCTGCTCGAAATCAGCTATGTCGAGGGCAACGCCCCCGACAGCGGCGCGCTGGACCTGCTGAAGCAGCGCATCTCGGAGACGACCGGGAAATCGGCGGTGAGCGTGCAGCAGCATGCGTTCAGCAGCGACGACGATTCCTACACGCTCGATGAGGTCGTCGCACTCGAGGACCGCGAGCGGACGCGCCACAAGGGGGACGGTACGTTCGTCATCCACCTGCTCTACCTGAACGGCGAATACGCCGATAACCCGGATGCGCTGGGGGTCGCCTATCGCGGCTCATCCATCGTCATCTTCAAGGAGCAGGTCGAGGACGCCGCGTTCCTGCTAGTCTCGGCGCAGGACGTCGAGAAGGCGGTGCTGGTCCACGAATATGGCCACCTCGTCGCGCTGGTCAATATCGGCTACAAGTCGCCGCACGACCACGAGGACGCCGACCATCCCGGCCACTCGAACAACGAGGATTCGGTGATGTACTGGGCCGTGGAATCTGTCGACCTCGGAACGCAGCTGGCGGGCGAACCGCCCAACCAGTTCGACAGCGACGACCTCGATGACCTGCGCGATATGCGCGAGGGCAAACTTTGAGTCCGCGACTGGCGTGGGCGCTCGCGCTGGGCTGGATGGCGCTGATTGCCCTGCTGAGCCACCAGTCGGCGGTCGGCGGCCTGGCGACCGCGAGCGGGCTGCCGCTGGCGGACAAGCTGGACCACCTGGTGGAGTTCGCGTTGCTCGGCGCGCTGCTGCGGAACGCGGTCGCGCGCCACCACCCGCTGCCAGTCGTCGCGCCGGCGTTCTTCGTGCTCGCGCTTGGCGCCAGCTACGGCGCGCTCGACGAGCTGCACCAGTCGCTGGTGCCGGGGCGCGACGCGGAATTGGGCGACTGGCTGGCCGATGCGGCGGGCGTTGCGCTCGGCAGCTTCGCTTTCAGTCGTTACGAATAGCTGCGCAGCCGCGCGACGACCCACTCGCGGTCGAGCGTCGCGAGGAAGAAGCCGAGCCGCGGCCCGCGCGACTGGCCGAGCAGCACGCGGTACACAAGCTCGAAGAGAGCCTTCGCCGGCAGGCCGCTCGTTGCCTGCGCCGCGTAGAACAGGTCGTGTAGCGGCTGCGGCTGCCACTCCGCTTCCGCGAGCAGCCCCGCCAGCGTGGCGAGCGCATTGCGCTCGCCCTTCCCGAGCTTGAGCTGCGGCGGCCGCTCCTGCAACGTGAAGCGCACCGCGTCGGGCGCCGGGCCGGCAAGCCAGTTCTCGAGGCACTCCAGCCGCTTGGCGAGCCATTCGCGGTCGCTGGCGGAGACGTCCTCCAGCTCGCCCGTTTGCTGCAACGTCTCGACAATGCCGTCAAGCCCGGGGCGCGACTGGGCCAGCGTCACCAAGTGGCGATACGGGACCGCCGGCAGCGCCTTCGGTATTTCCGCGACTTGCGACAGCTCCCACGCGCGGGTGTAGTCGTTTCTGTCGTCGCTGGTGTCGCCGGCGAAGCGCGCCTGCCCGGCGCGGTCGTAGTCGTCGACAAGATTCAGGACTCCCAGCCCGGGGTCGAAGTCGATGTGCCGCTGCGGCTGTGGCTTCAGTACCAGCCAGCGCAGCGCTTCGGGCGGGGCGATGCGCAGCATCTCGGCCGCCGAAACGGCTACGCCGGTCGAGGAGTGCATCGCGCCACTGTCCTTGAGGTGAATCCATTCGTAAACGAGGTGGTCGGGGGCGCTGCCGCCGTAGATGGCTTCGATTATCTCGCGACCGGTATCAAAGCTGCCGCCGCGAGTGGCGTGGTCCTTTCCGAACGCTTCGAAGCTGACGCCGAGCCAGCTCCATTTGGCGGGCCAGTCGAGCCGCCACGGCAGCTTCCCTTCGCCCTTCGCGAGGTTGTTCTGCACAATCTCGCCCGCGGCGTTCTCGAATTCCAGTATGGGCCACTTGCATTCGGTGACGCGGCCGTTGACCAGCCGCCCGTCGCTGTCGCGGCAGGTCCACGGGAACCAGTCGCGCGGCAGCTGCCGCCCGCTGACGCGCTCGAGGATTTCGCGCGCGCCCGCCGCGTTCTCGACCGCGGCGCGGGTGCAGTCGGCGAAGCGCCCCTCGCGGTAGGCGGCGTGGTTGTCGACCACTCGCGGTGCCACTCCGACTTCGCGCAGCGCGTCGAAAAACGGCTCGAGGAAATGGTCGGCGTAGCTACCGTCCCCTTCAGGGGCGGGGATTTCCGCCAGCGGGTGGCCGACCCATTCGGCGTAGCTCTCGTCGAGGAACGGGTAGACTTTGCGCAACGGGTCGGCTGTGTCCGCCACGTAGACCAGCTCCGCCTCGCCGCCAGCGTCGCGCACCGCGCGTGCTACCGCGTCGGCGGTCAGGATTTCGCGCATGCTCCCGACGTGGATGGGTCCCGACGGGGTGATTCCTGAAGAGATTACGTGGCGGTCGCCGCGCTCCAGAAGTCGTGCGGCGGCAACATCCGCCCAGTGCATTCAGGTGCCGACGGGCCGCGCGCGAACCAGCGCACGCAGCGGGACGCCGTCCAGCTCATTTTCGGCTCGCTTGTTGATAACTACAATCACCAGCACCGGCTCGCCGCCTTCCTGTTTTATGAACTCGATGACCTCGCGCGAGGTGGTGCCGGAGCTGACGACATCATCGATGATTACCACTTGCTTATCTTTGAGGCCGGCGAAGTTGGATGCGAAGTCGATGGAGGTATCTTCCCGCGACGGCCGTACCATCGCAAAGTCAACCTCGAGCAGTTCCGAGATGAGCGTGCCGAGTGGGACTCCGTTCGCCATCACGCCGGCGACGACTTCTACATCGAAGTCGTGCTTTTCCTGCTCCTCGAGGATAATGTCGGCCATGATTTCAGCGGTAGCGCGCATCCGGAAGCCTGAAACGCCGATGGTGCGCCAGCCCGCCTTGACGTCGGCCGGCGGCCGCTCTCCCGGTTCCGAGGCCTGCTTTGCGAGCAGCCATTCGACCGTCGCCCGCGACAGATGCAGCTCCTGACAAATTTCGCGCGTCGAGAGCCCTTTCTCGCGTAACTCGTCGGCGCGTTCAGATAATGATTCTATTGACACGCGCTTCGACCCGCTTCGCTGCTATTAAAGTCTATCCTGCTATATTTCCGCCATGCCGGCCAGCCCGCACTCGCCGCACTTCACCTTCTGCGCGCGCCCCAGCTTCGGCACCTTCATTCGCGCCCCGCAGCCGGGGCAGGCGATGGTCGCAGTCCCGGCTGCCGCAACCGGCTTGACCTTTAGCGGAGCGCCGCCTGATGGGGGCGCGACGGGCGGCAGGCTACCGCCACCGAAGGGCAGGTCGATATCGAGGTAGAAGACTGTACCGACTGCCCCCGCCACAAGCAGCAGCGCCGCGACCGCGAAGCCGAGCGTGCGCGCGTCGACCGGTAGCTCGAAGCCGCCGCTGTCGCCTCCGGCTGCCGGCAGGGCGTAGCTCGCGAGCGAGTTGCCGCTGCTGGTGATAACGCGCCCGCCGCCGAATAGCACGCTGCTCGCGCCCGTGTCGGTGGTGCTGGCGAGCAGCTTGCCGCTAGCCGAGAGCAGCAGCAGGTCGGGCTCGCCCAGCCCCAGGCCGGCGACCGCGACGCGGCTGTCGGAAACGGCCAACACCGGTTCAATCAGTGTCGCCTCCAGCTCGAACTCCCACGCTGGCTGGCTTGAGTCGGGGGTGAACCCGGTCACCACCTGCGGCGCGCTGCCGTGCAGGACCGCCGCCAGGCCACCGTCAGGCGCTAGCCCGATGGCGTGGACCGAGTCCTGCTCGGGGGATTCGAAGCGCCAGCTGCGTTCGCTGCCGCCGCTGAAAAGGTAGGTCGAGAGCGACCCCTGCGTGGCGAGGCAGAGGGTGCTGCCATCGTCGGAGATTTCGAGCTGCTGCGCGGCGCCGTCGAGCGGGTAGGCCTGCTTCAGGCTGCCGTCGTTGCGCAGCACCACGTAGAGCTTGCCCTTGCCGGCCACGGCGATGTAGTCGCTGCTCATCTCCAGCAGCGAGGTCGCGTTGAGGCCGCGCCGCACCTCCTCACGCTGTTCCTCCGAGTAGTCGAATTCACTGTCCGGGAACTCCCATTTCTGTCGAACATCGTCCTTGTTCAGGAACCACCAGAGCCGGATATTGCCGCTGTCGTAAACGGCGGCGTAGTAATCGCCGGAGGGCGAGATGGCGGCCGCCAGTGGAATTTCACCCGCGAAATCGTGGTGCGAGAGCGGTCCTCCCGTCCGGCCGTAAAGCGTCAGGAACTTGCCCGAAATCGCGACGAAGCGCTCGCCGTCGGCCGAGATAGCCACGTCGTCGATGGGATTTTCGTCAAGCTGCTCGCTTTCCGGCTCCGCTTCGCCCGGGGCGAAGAGCAACAGGTTGCCGCCCACGTCACCGCTCACGGTCACGCCGGTTTCGGTGGCGACATCCCATGCCGTGATGGTGCGGCCTACATCCTGCTCGACCGGCGCACCGAAGGCGCTTGCCAATGGCGCCAGCAACAGCAGTGCCAGCAGGAGGACTCCCCGTTTCACGCCGCGCCATCGAAGACGGGACTATAAGCTTCCGGGGGTTGAACCTTTAATAGGGGGTGCTCGTGCGCGAATTCCTACTATGGCACTCTGGCAGGGACGTTCAAAACGCAAGCCAACCGGCGGCCGCCGCCACGCCCACCGCGGTAAGCGCCGCGCCGAAATCGGGCGCGAGCTGCAGCTGACCCGCGTCGGTGAGCGGCGACAGAAATTTGCCCGTGCTCGCGGCGGCACCCGCAAGGTGCGGTTGCTGCGCGACGAAATCGCGACAGTCACCGACTCCGCCAAGGGCAAGACCACGCAGTCGAAAATACTGGACGTCGTCGAAAATTCGGCAAACCCGCACTACGTGCGACAGAATATCGTTACTCGCGGCGCGGTCATCGAGACCGAGGCGGGCCGCGCCCGCGTCACCTCGCGACCGGGACAGCACGGCGTCATCAGCGCAGTCCTGATAGCCGACTGAAATGGGCGACCGGCGGCCGCTCGTCATTTACCCCGAATATTTTGATAGCCGGCTGGCGCGTTCCGCCGGCCGGCGCCTGCCGGTCGCCGAGTGCGTCAAGTCGCCCACGACCGAAGAGCTGGCGACGCTCGCGAAGTCCATGGGGCTGGCGCCCACGGCGGAAGAGGCGAGCCATCCCGCGCACTGGGCCGCCGGGCGGGGACGCCTACGGCTCGCCTACGGCGGCGCGAAGGCGGAGCTGCTGCACCAGCTCGGCGCCAAATTAAAGGCAGCGCGGCGCACCGACTGAATCGGTGCGCCGCTACCACGGCACCTGTTTCACCCCGAGCTTGTAACCGAGAATATTGACGCTACGGTGCAGAATAGGGGTGGCGATGACGATAGTTGCGATAGTGATGAGGGGCACCCAACCATAGGAAAACCGGCCACCGAAAAGCCAGTAATCAAGCCAGTCCCCTCCGAACAACCCAGTCATGACCAGCGCACCGATTATGAAATCATACATATCGAGCAGTGGCGATTTGGCGCCGCGCTCCTGCCCCTGCCGTCGTTTAATGAACGACGCCGCCATGTCTCCCACCAGCGCTCCAAAGGCGAGCAGGAAGAAAATCAGGTAGGGTGAAGAACCCCATGAGACATAGCCGCTGAAGAAACTTGAGCCAGTGGTTATTTGAAAATGACCCACCAGCAGGCCTCCAAGTGTACCGCCAACGAGCCCACGCCAGGTTTTCCCGTCACCCAGGATACGTCGCCCATCTCTCCAGTTGCGCCCATAATCTATAGGTGCCCCACCGCCAACTATGGACGCGATTGTGTTAGCAAGGTAAGCTGGCAGCATGTGCCAAACAGTGACTAGAACGATCCCCAATGGAGTGATTGCCACTACCGTCATCAGTCATCCAGCCTCCGCTTCAGCTCCTCAATCACCCTCACCGGGGTCGGCTCCACCCCGTTGAGGTGCGCCAGCTCCACCGAGACCGTGTCTCCCAGATGCACCAGCGAGAGCCAGCGCGCCAGCGGGCTTTCGCCACGTGCCCGGCACTCGATGACCGGGACGTCGCGCCACGCCGCCGCGCGCGTCGCTTTCCAGCGCGCCGCGACGCGGGCCGGCTCGTCCGGCTCGCGCAGCGCGACGACGACCGCGTTCGGAGGCGGGGAGGCCCAGCCGACAATCTCGTTGTGGTCCAGCTCGGGCAGCGCGTGGTGCACCGCCAGTTGCTTGGCGTTCTCCGCAATCTGGCAGCGCCAGCGGTACGCCACCGTCGCGAGGCCGCCGGCACCATAGATGAACGGCAGCTTGCCGGCGAGCTGCGCCGCAATCGCGGCGGGGCTGGCGGTGGCGCCGCTCTCGCCCCCGTCAGGCGCTGCGGCCGGCGCCGGAGGCGATGCCGCAGTCGCGGCCCCAACAGGCGATACCGCGGCGCCAAGCACTTCCCCCGCTTCGGTCAGTTGCGCCGCAATCCCGGCAATCGGCAGCCGCTGCAGCAGCGGCACCAGCAGCAGCGGCAGCGCGGCGCGCGGCTGGTGCCCCGGCTCGATGGCGGTCACGGGCGCGCCATACTCCCGCCCCAGTGCGGCGAGGCGGCCGCCGGTAGTAATCGCCTCCCAGCCGCATCCCAGCTCGATGGCGCGCTCGACGCCTGAGAGCGTCTCGGCGGTGTTGCCCGAATACGAAACCGCGATGAGCCGCTCGCTGCCGTCGGCCCATGCCGGCAGCCCGTAGTCGCTCCAGGCGCTGACGCGCAGCCCACCGCACCGCTCCGCGAGCGCCTGCGCCAGCCGGCCGGCGATGCCCGAGCCGCCCATGCCAGCGACGATAACGCTGCCGGCCGCAAGCGGCTGCGCGTCCTCGCTGGCGTCGGTCGCGGCGGCGAACAGCGCGCCAAAGCGTTGCATGTCAGTTTCGATAGAATTCGTAGCTGCCACGCGCCTCCAGCCAGCCCAAGGTTTTAATCACACCGGTTACCGACGATAATATTACCAAAGGTTTATAAAACGGGGATTCCGTCGAGGAGTACCTCCCCCGAGGAGGACGAAGTGAGATGATGGCTATGAAACCAGTAGAACCGAATGCGAACGGCGGCCGCCGTATGCTTGTTGCGCTCATTGCAGGCGCACTGCTCTTCACTACGCTGGCGCTAACCAGCACGGTGAGTGCGGCCTCGCCGATAACTCTGGCTTCCAGCGCTTCTACGGGTAACGTCCTCGCGGGCGAATCAGTGACCTTCACCCTGACCCTCACTAGTAGCGACAACACCTACAACTACCAGACCGTCAAACTCTACGGCAGCTGGCTGTCCGGTACGGACTGGCCCTACGTCTTCTCGGATTCCTCTGGAAACGAGCTTCCCGGCCAGTCAATTGACGTGGCCAAGGGCGGCACCGCTACGGCCTACCTGAGCGTTGTCTGTATCGGAGCATGTACTGGTGGTACCTCGAACACCATAACGGTTTACGGCAAGAGTGACCCCCGCTACATGACTGTGGACGGAGATGACAATGCGGGCGACCCGGCAGGTTCCAATAATGCAACCAACTCTATTGATATCACCATAACAGCAGTCAATGCCTACACGGTTGATGTGACCGCAGAATCAACCTCGACGGCCAGCACCAACAAGGTGTATCAGGGTGAAACGACGGTCTGGCGTTACACGGTAACCAACACCGGCTGGAATGATGACACCTACGACTTCTCGGTTTCAACCACGGCCCACGCCTGGACCTTGACCACTGGATTGAGCAACGGCCTCGAAATCAAGGGCCAGAGCAACACTGTCGCAACCCACAGTCACACAGGCGAGATAACCATCACGCCGTCCTCGGGAGCCGCTCCCGCTACCTACACCGTGACGATTTCAGCGACTTCGAGCAACGGGGCTTCCGACAGCGCCACATTTTCAGTAGTTCTCCCGGAACCCGACCTTGAAATCAAGGCGACTGACATTTCCTTCTCTCACACCTCGGCCTGGATTACCGCTCGTGGCAATTCACAGCTCGTGACGATAACTGCCAAGGTACGGAACAATGGTGGAAGCATGGATACGGCTGGAAACAGCGCCACGAACGTGGACGTATGGTTCACTGTCGACGGGTCAACTGTCGGCACGGTCCAGTACGTAAGTTCACTCGACCATGGCGAAGAGGAGACAGTATCAGTCAGCTACAAGCCCAACCGCCCCCACAGTGATAGCGAAACCGGCCTGCCGGTGAAGGTGATGGTTGACCAGTATAACAACCTCGATGGCAGCAAGCCTGGGGACAAGGCTATCACGGAGAGCGACGAGACTAACAACGAGGCCTCGACCACTTTCAAGGTAGTGCGCATCAAGACGGCAAACCCGTCGTTCTATCTAGGCTTCACCGCGTTGACCGCCTCGGTCGGTGCGGCGGTGCTGCTCTCGCGCTATTACCGCAGCGAAGACGAAGAGTAGGCTGCGGGAGGCGATGAAGAAGGCGCTCAGCAGCCCCGACCTGCGGGCACTTGTTGAGAGCTGGCAGTCACTAGTTGGCGCGCGTGTCGAGCAAGTCCAGCGCCCCGAAGCCAACCTGCTGCACCTCAAGCTACGCCACCGCCAGCAGGGGACGCTGCACCTGCTGGTTGATTTGCAGGGCTGGGCCTGGCTGGGTGACGCGCCGGTCGGCGCCCCGACGACCGGCGGTTTCATTACAGAACTGCGACGGCATATCCGTAAGGCGCGGCTCGAGTCGATAGCGCAACTCGGGGCGGACCGCATCCTGGAGCTGCGCTTCGCGGCGGGCGAGGCTCGGCCGGTGCTGCTGCTCGAGCTGTTCCACCGCGGCAACGCGCTGCTCTGCGAGGATGGCAATATCGTGCAGGCGTTGCGACGGCAGGAGTTCCGCCATCGTACGCTGGGGCCCGGCGAAGTCTATCTCCCGCCGCCGTCGCCTTGCGACCCATTTGCGGCGAGCGAGACGCAGTTCGCTGAACAGCTGGCCGCGTCGAAGCGCGAGCTGGTGCCGGCGCTGGCGGTTGAGTGTAACCTGGGCGGCGACCTGGCCGAAACCGCTGCGCGTGGCCTTACGGGGACGCGCGCCGCAAAGCTGCCCGCCGCAAGCATGGCGACGCTATGGCAGCGCGTCCGCAGCCTGCTTGATGGCGAGCGGCAGCCCACTATCTTTTTCCGCGACGGCGAGCCGGCGACCGTCTCGCCGTTCCTACTCGAGGGGTTCGACGACCGCCGCGACTTCGATACCTTCGACGCAGCGATTGCCGCCTTCCGTGAACTGCGCCCGGAGCCAGTCACGCCGCCGAACGCTGATGAGCGCCGTGAAGCAAAGCAGCGCGAAGCGGCGGAACAGTTCCTGGCCGAGGCGGAGCAGTTGCGCAGCGACGGCGAACTGCTCTTCGCGCACGCTGCCGAGGTAGCGGAGGCGCTGGTAGCGGGCGAGCCAGACTACCGCGGCCGGCTGAAGATTGAGCTGGAGGGGCGCGAGCTGGAGCTGGAGGCGGCGCTCCCGGCTGAGTCGAACGCTTCGTGGCTCTTCGACGCCGCAAAGCGGCTCGAGCGCAAGGCACTGCGCGCGCGCGAGCTGGCGGCGGTGCCGCGACCGCGCAAGCGCAAGGTTGCGAAGCCGACCGCACCGCAGGAGTGGTTCGAGCGCTACCGCTGGTTCATCGCCTCCAGCGGCGAGATTGCGGTAGCCGGCCGCGACGCTACATCCAACGACCGCATCGTCAAACGCTACCTCAAGGCGGGCGACCGCTACGCGCACGCCGATATCCACGGTGCGCCCAGCGTCGTCGTCAAGCACGGCACGGAGCCACCCTCGGCAGCGGCGATGGAAGAGGCGTGCCGCTTCAGCCTCGCCTGCTCGCGTGCCTGGGCTGCCGGCGTCGCCTCCGGGCACGCTTACTGGGTCGAGAGCGACCAGGTTTCGAAGACGGCGCCGGCGGGAGAATTCCTGCCCAAGGGGGCGTTCATGGTCCGCGGCCGGCGCAAGTGGCATCGCAATCTGGCGGTTGAGCTGGCGCTCGGCGAAATCGAGCGTGACGGCGCGCCGAAGCTGATGGCTGGCCCGCCCGCGGCGGTGCAGGCGCACGCCAGCCGCTGGGTCACGCTGAAGCCCGGCTTCACCGAGCGCAAGGCGCTGGTGGCGCAGTTAGCCAGTGCCTTCGGGCAGTCCCGCGAGGCGGTCGAGAAGTTATTGCCGGGTGGTAAGTACGAGATAGTTTCTCTGCACGATATAGATATAAAGTAAATTATTGTGATGATGGTGCGGGGGGCCGGATTCAAACCAAGCTTTTTTCAGCGGCTGCGCTCCGCCCAGCCGCTGTAAAACCTTGACCAAAAACAACATTGTGATGGTGGTGCGGGGGGAGGGATTTGAACCCTCGTACCTCTAAAGGACCAGGCCCTCAACCTGGCGCAATTGGCCATGCTATGCGACCCCCGCTCAGGCTGCCGCTTCGAGGCCGGCAACGAACTCGGCGCAGTGCGAATCGAGTGCTTTAAGGGCTTGCTCCAGCGCCAGTTTGGCGCTCACGGCACCGTTGGTCTCGAACTCGAAGAGGTAGTGGTCGGTCAGCGTTTCGACCTCAATGGCCTCCTCGGCCTTGGGGTCGTCGTGGTACCGCCGCAGGTTGCGGATGGCCTGGTACGCTTTGGCCGGGTCTTTGAGGACCTGAGCCTTACCGCTTTTCTTGAAGCCGCCGGTGCCGGCAGTCTCAACCAGCTCCTTGGCGCGGCTGCCACTGATTTTCACGGTTTGCGCTTCGTAGAAGCGAGGCGCAACGGCAGCCTGCCATTTGGCGTGCCGGGAGCCGGTACCGATGATGGCGCGGGCGTAGACCAGAATGGCCTGTCCCTCGCCCAGTTTGACGATGGGAATGTGCGGGTCGGGAATCGCGAGTGACTTGTCGCCGTTGACCGGCTCCAGGTCGCCCGAGTAGACTGTGCAGGGTCCCTGCTTGTGGAGCGAATACATGATTTCCGGCTGCTGCTCCGGGTCGTCCAGCGCCGCGCCAAAGGCAGCGATGGTCGCTGAGTCGGTCGGGACCGGCAGCATACCCAGCCGGTGCGCCACGATTTCGTTGAACATGGCGCTGATGGATTCATACTCGCGCTCTTCGCCTTCCTCGTCAGTCCAGGAGCCGAGTGCCCCCATGTGGAAGTCGACCTCGTGGATTCCGAGGCAGGGCACCATCGCGATCAGCGAACGGCGCAGCGAGTTGAGGAACGAGTAGTTCACCTCCTCGAACTCGAGCAGGGTGTAATCGGCGCGGAGTTCCCTGACGTTAAGCTTCATCAGACCCTCCGCCCACGGCGCCCGCCTTTAGGCTTACCGCCGTCGTGCGGAATCGGCGTAACGTCGTCGATGCGCGTAATCAGGATGCCGGCGCGCGTCAGCGCCCGGATGGCTGCCTGTGCGCCCGGTCCGGGGTTGCCGCCCCGCTTGCCGCCAGCGCCGCGTAGCCGCACCTGTACCTGCCCGATACCGCGCTCCTTGAGGGTGTCGGCGACTTGGTTGGCGGCAAGCATCGCCGCGTGGGGGCGCGATTCCTCGCGCTGTGCCCGGACGACCATGCCGCCCGAGCACTTGGCGATGGTCTCCGCGCCCGTGGCGTCGGTGACGGTGATAATGACGTTGTTATGCGACGCAAAGATGTGCGCTACGGCCCAGCGTTCACTGCTCATTTCTTCTCCTCGCTGGCGGCCTTCGGGGCAGGTTTAGCTGATTTTTTAGCCGCTGATTTTTCAGCCTTTGCAGCGGGTTTTTCCTTCTTTTTAGCAGCAGTCTTCTTCGCCTTTGGCTTCGCCTCGTCGGTTGAGGTCGCGACTGCGGCATCGCTTCCGGCGCCTGCCGGTGCTTCCGCCTGTTTCTCGTCGGAGGCTTTAGCCTTCTCTTCCGCTGCCGGGGCCGCTGGTGCCTCGTCCTCTGCCGGCTCTGTGTCGAAATCGGCGTCGGTGCGCGGCTTGGGCCGGACCGGGTGGAGGTCGCTCATGAGCGGCGAGCCGCTGAAGTAGGCAATCTGCTTCTCCTGCATGCGGGTGACCAGCATGCCGGGAACCCGTGCTACGGCGCCATCGATGGTGATGTGGCCGTGCGTAATCAGTTGCCGTGACTGTTTCGGTGTAGAAGCGAGTCCCTGCAGGTAAACTTGCGTTTGTAGTCGCCGGTCAAGCAGCTTTTCGACATCCATGCGCAGCACGTCCTCCAGGTCGGAACCGCGGTCGAGCAGTCCGAGCCGGTCTAGTCGGCCGAGCAACAGCCTGCGTTCCTTCTGCGCCTGCTCCGAGGCGGTGGCGGTGAGTTTTCGTGCCTGCTGTCGCATCTGCCGCACCCTTGTACCGGCCTTCCAGATTTCGCGCTTGTTCTTGAGTCCGTACTGGTGGACCAGCGCACTCTCCTTCTCGATGCGCTCCTTCTGCCAGGGGTGCGATGGAGTATCGTAATGCTTGCGGGGAAATCTCGGGTCGCCCATAATTCTACTTACTAATCTTCTTGCGGCTGACGCCCAGAGCCAGACCATGTCGTCCGTTGGAGTATGTGCGCTGGCCGCGGACCTTATGCCCCGAGGCGTGCCGTACGCCGCGATAGCACTTGATTTTCTTTAGTCGATTAATGTCTTCTTCCTGTGTCATCTTCAGCTCTATGCTTACCTGATGCATGTCCTCGCCCGAGTCATAGTCCCGTTGCCGGTTCGTGAGCCAGGCCGGGACGCTTCCGGCAGCGCTGCGAATGGCCTCTTCCAGTCGGGCGACGTCCTCGTCATCCAGCTCTCCAGCCGGTCGCGCAGGGTTAAGTTTCAGCTGGCTAATCAGCGCGTTGCTGATGCGCTGCCCAATGCCTTTGATGGAGGGCAACGCATACGCCAGCTTCTGCTCTCCGGGGATGTCCGTTTCTGCAATGCGGACTATGTATTTGAATTCGCTATCTTCGGCCAAATATTCCTCCCTGAGGACTCAGGAGTTGGCGGCAGTCTAGACCCCTATTTATATGCTTTCCTTCAGGAACGCAGTCCTCCCGTCGGGGGTGACAATTCTATATAGCCGGGGTATAGTCGCACAATCACGTGAAGAAGCTGAGCCTGATAATCCTGCTGCTGCTCCTCGTCGCCGGCGCTGGCGCTGGCGCAGGATACTGGTTCCTTGTCCTCGAGGCTGACGATGGCGACGAGGAGGAACAGGTCAACCACACCCCCACCGCCAGGATTGTGATGGAGCCGGCCAACGGTAAGGTCGGGGTTGGCGAGGAACTTTCACTATCGGGTCACCTCTCAAGCGATTCCGACGGTGACCCGCTAGTCTACAACTGGGATTTCGGCGACGGCAATACTTCTTCGGGACTGATGACCACCTACACTTGGGAAGCGGAGGGTAGCTACTCGGTAACCCTCACCGTCAGCGACCCTGCCAACGCGACTGATTCAGATATCGTGCAGGTGACGGTTTCCAGCGACTCGAGCGCCTACACTGATGAACGCTCGGGCGGTGTCCAGTGCCAGCTTACTGGGGGCGGCTGCAACTCCGAAGAGCAGCAGTTCCCGGTCGAGGCCGATAGCACGCGGGTAGAGCTGGGCTGGAACCTGACTGACGAGCGCACCCTCACCACTTCGGAGGTGAGCATTTCCGTCTTCAACGGTACCGGCGATGAGATTTTCAACAACACCTACAACGAGGGCAGTTTCTCAGTGGAGTTCTCTGGTGGGCAGGTCGATAGTGTTGGTGACTGGATCTGGCGTATCGAGGCTACCGCGGGCGCGATGTCCTACGAGCTCTCGATTCGCGTCGAGTACTAGTCGCGCTCGAGCAGCAGCAGGTGCCGCGTCAGCGACCCGTGGACATACCACTCGCAGCGGAACAGCTCGCTGAAGCCCGCCTGCGGCAGCAGCGCCGGATCGGGCAGCGCCAGCACCAGCCGCCCGCCGGCCGGCAGCGCCTCCGCGCAGGCGGCGCCGAAGCGCGCGAGCAGCTCACTGAGCGGCTCGCGCGCGGTCGACGCGGAGCGGCCGTAGGGCGGGTCGGTCGCGATTGCCGCCGGCCGCACGCGCTGCACCACGGCGGCCGCGTCGCCCTGCTCCAGTTCCGCAGCGAAGCCAAAGTGCTGCAGGTTTTCGCGCGTCGCGGCGACCATCTCGCCGTCGAAGTCGCCGCCGCTCGCCGCCAGCCCGCAGTCGGCCGCCTCAATCAGCAACCCCCCGGTGCCGCAGAACGGGTCGAGCAGTTGCCCGTCGCCTGTTGGGGCCGCGACTGCAGTATCGCCTTCGGCGCCTGCCGCAGCGCCTGCCGCAGCGCCTGACGGGAGCGCCAGATTTACCATCGCACGCGCCAGCCGTGGCGGCAGCGAGACCGGCGCAAAGCGCGGCCGCCGGTTCAGGTGATGTTCGAGGCAGCGGCGGTAGCCGGTCGGCTCGCGCTCGAGCATTAACTCGAGCGCGTCGCCTTGGAAAACGCGCACCGTGATTTCAGGCTGCTCGAGGTCGACGCGGCCGTGCTTCGCCAGCGCGGCACCGAGCCGCCGGTTGACCGCCTGCGGGTTGAGCGCACCGGGCGCGCAGCGCACCGCAAAACGCGCGCCGCCCAAGTCGATGGCGACCGCCGCCGTTTCCAGCTCCGTCAGCGAGCCAGCGGCGGCGAATTCGCCGCCGCTGCGCACCATCCCCAGCCGCGCCAGCAGCCCGGTCGGTGGCGGCTGTGCGAGGGTGCAGCGCAGCCGCAGGCCGTCTGCCTCGGTGAAAGCGGGCGCACAGCCGGCCGCCGTCAGCAGTTCATCGAGCTCGGCGTGCGCCAGTTGCGGCTGCTCGCCGCCCAGCTCGAAGACCCACTCGCCTGCCATGTGGCGGGAGCGGCCGGCTTCATATATGGGTCGCGAAGGTGCCGCGCCGTGTTCTTCAGGCTGGGGCGACTGCTGGGGCCGGTCTATTCGCTCTACCAGAAACGACTGGTGCGCAACCTGCGTAAGGAGCCGCTGCCGCACCATCTGGCGGTCATCATGGACGGCAACCGCCGCTTCGCCGAGCAGCTTGGCCTCGCGCCGTTCGAAGGCCATCTGCGCGGGCGTGGCAAGCTGGAGGAGATGATGGAGTGGTGCCAGGAACTGGGCATTCGCGTCCTGACGGTCTACGCCTTTTCGACCGAGAACCTCGACCGCCCGAAGGAAGAGCTCGAGACGCTAATGAATCTCTTCGCCGACGCGTTCCGGCAGGTGGGCGACGACCCCCGTATCCACGGCAGCCGCGTGCGGGTCTGCGCGCTGGGGCACCGCGAGCTGCTGCCGGAGCGGGTGCGCGATGCAATCGCGTACGCCGAGGAAAAGACGGCGCACTACAAAGATTACCGCTACAACATCGCCGTCGCCTACGGTGGCCGCCAGGAAATCATCCAGGCGATGCGCCAGCTGGCACGCAAGGTGCAGGCAGGAGAACTGGCGCCCGACGAGATTGATACCGAAATGGTCTCGCGCCACCTCTACACCGGCGACCTGCCCGACCCCGACCTGATCCTGCGCACCTCGGGCGAGGAGCGGGTCAGCAATTTCCTGCTGTGGCAGCTCGCCTACTCGGAGTTCTACTTTGCCGACGTCTACTGGCCGGCGCTGCGCAAGGTGGACTTCCTGCGCGCCATCCGTGCCTACCAGCAGCGGCAGCGACGGCGCGGCCGCTAATTCGCTCCCTCCGGTCGCTCATCGGCGCAGCCTGGCGTCACCGCTTGTTACACAGCACGGCGTCGCGGCCGCTAATTCGCTCCCTCCGGTCACTCATCGGCGCAGCCTGGCGTCACCGCTTGTTACACAGCACGGCGTCGCGGCCGCTGAACACGCTTATTAGCCACGCCGGCCTGCCGGCGGCGATGCTCGACCGTGCCGCTCGGCTGCCGCTCGAACGCCCGCGCGAGATTGTCGCGGCAACCATCGTGATTACCCTGCTGCTGGCACCGTTCCTGCAGGACGTTTCCTTCAGCACTGACGTCGAGGCGTTCCTGCCTGATTCGCCGGCGGTCGCTAATCACGAACGGACCGAGGAGCTGTTCGGACAGGAATCCAAGGTGGCGCAGCTCTACCTGATACCGGCCGGCGGTCGGAACAACGTCCTGACGATACCGGCGCTGCTCGAGATGCTCGACCTGCACCAGCGTGTGGAGCGAATTTCAGGCGTCACCAATGTCGTATCGGTAGCCGCTTTCTTCGACCAGGCGCTCGCCGATAGTGGGAGGTCGCTCGACGCGGTGAGCCAGGACGCCTGTCCCTGGGAACAGGTGCATGATTCGCTGGGGTCGCTCGAGGGCGGCAACTACTCTGTCGCCGACGTTGATTTCGTGACTGACGTACTGGTCCATCGTGACCTTGACTGGACCGGTTTCTGGTTCCCTGAGGAGGGCGTGTGCCGCCCCGGCCCGAACGCAACCGCAGCGCTCATTCTGGCCTACATGGAACCGGGGCTCGATAACGACCAGAAGAAGCAGGTGGGAATCGAGCTGCGCGAGCTGGCGATGGAGTGGAATGACTACGCAACCGAGCTGGAAGCAGAGCCGTTTTCGGTGGACCTGCTGGCGCACGATGTCGACGAGTCAACCCGCCTGACCAACCTGATGATGGGCGCCGGGATGCTGGTGATGACAGTGCTGCTGCTCTGGTTCAGCTTCCGCCACTGGTCCTACGTCCTGCTGCCGTTGCTGACGCTGGCGCTGGCAGTTACCTGGACGTTCGCTTTTACCGGGCTGGTCGGAATCCAGCTGACCGCCATCGATGTGGCGGTGATGCCGCTGGTCGTCGGCCTCGGTATCGACTTTGCGGTCCACCTCAGTCGACGCTATCAGGAGGAGCTGCATCTGGGCCGCTCGGTCCCGGGCGCGATGGAAGTATCGTTACAGCACACGGGACGCGCGCTGACGCTGGCGATGCTGACTACCGTAATTGCCTTCCTCTCCGGCATTACCGCCGGAGTAGGGCCGGTGCGGGACTTCAGCCTCATTTGCGCCTTCGGCATTGCCGCTGCGTTCCTGCTAACGGTCTTTTTCCACTCATCGCTGCGATTATGGCTTGACTCACGCGGTGCGACTCCCGCCGCGCTGCATGATACTCCCGAGCTGGTCGAGGCGACTATCGCCCGGGCGGCGATGGCAGTCGAGCAGCGGCCGCTCACAATCCTGGCGTCGGTCGCGGTGATTACGCTGGTGGCGCTGGCGGGGTCTACCAAGTTAGATACTTCATTCTCAATCGAGGATTTCCTTTCGGACGACCTGCCAATAATGTCCACGGCCAGCTCCATCCAGACCGACTTCCGTGGCGCCAGCTACGCCCAGTCGCAAATCCTGATTGAGGGCAACCTGACCTACCGCGAATTCCTTGACGACCTGAGTCAGCTGCAATTTGGTGACGGAGCAGGCGAATATGGTTTTGTCGACGACACCTATATAATTCAGGTGGGTGCCGAACCGCGTGCAGATTCAATCCAGACACTGGTGCAGACAGCAATTGACGCCGAGTCATATTCGGTTTCCAGCGGGAACAACCTGACTCATGAATGGCAGGTGACGGCCCCCTTCTCATGCCCTGCCCGCGAAACAATGCAGGTGGCATGGACCACCGACCACCCCGGCACGCCGGCGCTCCTGACACTCGAGGTGAGCGTCACCTGGCTTAACGCGACTGGCATGCAGAGCGGCACGGTCAGCTATCAGGCAGATACATGGAGCGGCTCACCTACTGCCGACAGCTTCGCCTTCACAGTCACTATCCCCGAAAGCGCCGCACGAGCTCACCTGCGGTTCACGCACGTCAATGACACGCGTGATGACGCGCTGGTCGAGAACATCGCGGTCCGCAGTGGCGACTTCCTCTTTGTCCAGTCGCTGCGCCACAGCTTCAACCTGACGCATGAGGCTGTCAGCTTCAGCCAGACCAGCGACGGCGACATCGAGGAACTTTTTGACTACTTGTGGCAGCGCGACCTCGACGTGGCGGACGTCTTCCTGGGCGCCACCTACGCCGAACAGGCGCAGCAGCTCCTGCACCGTAACACTGCCGATGAGTATGATGCGGCGGTGGTCCGCATTTTCGTCGGGCCGACGCGCAATAACGAACTGGATAACGAGGGGCTGGAGCAGTTGCTGGTGCAGCTGCACGAAGATGTCCCGGAGGACGGCTTCCCTGGGGCAGAGGTGTCCTTCACCGGAGGCCATATCCTGACGATTACGACGGTCAATGCCATCCAGAACACCCAGCTTGCCTCGACGCTAGTGGCGCTATTCCTGGCGGCGGTACTGCTGGTCGGCATCTACCGCCATGCGGGGCTGGGACTGCTCAATATCCTGCCGGTAATCCTGGCTGCCATCTGGATTATGGGCACGATGGCGGCGCTGGGAATCACACTCAACGTGATGACGGTGATGGTCACTGCGCTCACGGTTGGTCTCGGCATTGATTATGCTATCCACATCGTCGAACGGTATCGCGAGGAATCGCAACACCGGGGTGAGCAGGCGGCGCTGGAGAATACGATACACCAGACTGGTGCGGCGCTGCTGATTTCGGGGCTGACGACCGTAGCTGGTTTCGCGGTGCTGTTGTTGAGCCCGATGCCGCTGGTACGCAACTTCGGCATCATCACTGCTGCGACGATTGTCTATTCGGTTGCCATTGCAATTCTGGTGCTGCCTAGTCTGGTGTGGGCCGGGAACCGGCTCAGCGAGTGGGTCGGCCAGCAGCGGACTGGCTGACCTCGCGCCGCCGCTGCCGCTTCTCCCACAACTCGCGCGCCAGCTGGCGCATGTCCTCGACCGAGTCGGATTCGTCGACGATTTCCACTCCCAATAGCGTTTCCACAGCGTCTTCGAGCGTAATCAGCCCCTGCGTGGTGCCGTATTCATCCACGACGAGGAAGGCGTGCTCGCGCCGGGCGATGAACTCGTCGAGCAGGTCGGAGACGCTGTCCTCTGGCCCCACGCTGTGCAGCGGCTGGAGCAGGTCGCCTAACGGGGATTCGCTATCGTTGCCGCCGTAAGCCTCCATCAACCGGCTGCGCAGCACGAAGCCGACTACATCGTCCAGCCCGGAGTCGGTGACCGGGATGCGCGAGAAGGGGAGCGGCGAGTGCGCCTCGACTACCTGCGCAACGGTTTGCGACTGCTGGAAGGTGAGCATGACTGTGCTGGGAGTCATGACGTCCTCGGCGTGGATATTATCGAGCGTCAGCAGGTTCCGGATAACGCGTGTCTCGCCCTTGTCTAGCGTCCCCTGGTCCTCGCCCAGTTCAGCGACGGCAATCATTTCCTCGCGCGTCATCTCGGGCTGTGCGCCGTTGGTCGAGATTGAGCGCGAAAATTTCTGCAGGATTACGACTGCTGGCCAGGTGAGCAACACCATCCAGCGGATGGCGTGCGCGGAAGGCGTCGCCAGCTGCCGCCAGTAGGTGGCGCCGATGGTTTTCGGGATGATTTCCGAGAATATCAGGATGAGCAGCGTCATGATAATCGAGGCTGCCGCCAGCCAGTTGCCGCCGCTTTCGTAGAACTGCGCGCCGACCCCGGCCGCGCCGACGGTGTGCGCGACGGTGTTCAGTGTCAGGATTGCCGCCAGCGGGGCGTCGATTTCCTCCTTGAAGCGGCGCAGCAGCGGCCCGCTGCTGCGCCCTTCCCGGGCCAGTTTCTCGATGTAGGTCCAGTTGGCGGATAGCAGCACTGCCTCGAGCAGCGAGCAGAGGAACGAGATTCCCAGCGCCAGCAGCAGGAAGAATGCTACCTGGGACCATGAGACGGACGCCAGTTCCGTCCCGAGCTCAAGCATCCTGTCGCCCCCTCGCAGGGCATTTCCTGCGGCCGGTATCGAAACTTATTCGGTTACTCAATTAAGGTTTCCTCGCGACACGCTTCCGAGGGGAATGCCATAGCTGAAAAGGGTGGGTTAGTTAGTCTCGACACAGGAACGCTTTCAGCTCCTCCCGGACACAGTCAAGCAGTGAAGTGCTTCCATTCCACTGCTCATCAACCAGGTAACTGTAACTCTCGCGCATTTCCTTGACAACGCCCTGCAACTCCTGCCCGAATCCTGCCGGCGGCGTGCCGGAAACGATACCGGCCAGCATCAGCGGGCTTGAGCGCTGGAGCATTACGTTGAGGTCGCTGGCGCGCAGGTGCTCGAGCACCCCGTCGCGCGTCGAGAAAGAGTCGCCCACGAAGTCGCTGACAGCAGTCAGCATCGAGCCCACGATTTCGCTGTCGACGGACTGGTCTTCCTGTAGCGATGCGTGCGCCAGAAGCCGCCCGTCATCGAACAGCAGGAACAGTTCCTGCAGTTGCCAGTCGAGGTCTTCGTCCTCTTCCATCAGGGGCTCTGACGGTTTCAGGTATATAAAAGGGTGACTCAGCGCGATGAGGACCAGTAGTGGATGAATTCAGACAGGTCGCCCCGTATGTCACCGAGGCTGCTGGTGTCACCGTTCCAGCTACGGCCGATTACGTAGCCATATTCGCCCCACAGCTCATCGAGGTATTCCTTCATCAGCGTACCGAAATCGTCGGGCGCGGTCCCCGAGATGACTCCCGCGAGGTAGAGCGGTTCCCGTCGCTGGACGTAGAGGTTGATGTTGCCGTATTTGAGGTTTTCAAGGTTGCCTTTGTCATCGGCGCGAAACGAATCCTTGATGAAGTCGCCGATAGCGGTGAGCATCGAGCTGACTATTTCCGAATCGACCATCCGCGACCCGTGCAGCGTCGCGTGCGAAATCAGCCGTCCGTCATCGTAAATCAGGAACAGTTCCTGGACCTTGAACGGGAACAGTCGCGCCAGTGGGTTCCGCGATGTCCGCAGCTCCTCCAGCGCCGCTCCGCCCCCGGCCGCGGCCGCGACGCCGCGCGGCCGCGTCAGCAGCGTGTCGACGAAGCCATCCATGTCGCGCCGCAACTCCTCTGAGGCGAGGGCGCCGACGTACTGCCGCGCCAGCCCGAACAGGATAATCGCGTAGCAGAGCCCGGTCGAGAAGGGGAATGAGACGAAGAGGTAGGCGAATAGTGCCATCACTCCGAAGAGCAGCGGCCGCAGCAGGCTGCTCCCGTAGCGGTAGCTGATGGCAACAATCAGCAGCAGCTGTAGCACCACCGCCACCGCCATGACGCGGCCGTCAGCCCACTGCGGTACCTCGCTGATGACGATTTCGCCCTCGGCCGGGTCGTAGCTGGCCGTATCGCTCGCCAGCAGGCCGATGCCCAGCCTGCCTCCCAGCGGGGTGCGCAGGTGGTCCAGCACGAATTCGTTGGTTTCCAGCCTTACATTGGGTGGATAGCTAATGGCCAGTTCTGCCTCGAGCGCGCTGGCGTTATTCAACTGGCTGACAAACATTAGCGGGTGGAGCATTGCGTTATCTGCGAGGCGGAACTGAATCGTGAGTTGCAGGTTTCCCCGTTCTGCCGAAAGTGCGCTGACGCTAGCCGAGTCCACCGCGTCGCTGCCGAGGATGGCTGCCGCAAGGCTGGTCGTGCCGTTGCCGCCCGGCATTGGCGCGGTCAGGTAGCGCAGGACCGCCTCTGCATTTGGCTCGCCCGAGAGGGAGAATTCCGGGTCCAGATATTGCTCGCGCAGCCCCTCCCAGTCCAGCCCGTCTGGTGGATAGGGGCCTTCCGGCCACGCCAGTTCGAGCTGAATTACGCCTTGTTGCTGGCTGCTGAATTCAAGGCTGGCCTCCAGTGTTGTGTCGCCTGCGGCACCGGCTGCCGGCGCCAGCGCCAGCGCCAGCAGCAGAAGGCTCGTGATTGCCCGCACGGCGCGACCGTGTCGGCGTGGTTTTAAACAGTTGGTGTTCGGCGAAACCGCTTTTATCCCCCTCTGCTACGGCGCGGCATGGCCCGGTTTCCGGAAGCAGAGGCACGCCTTTTCAACAAGAAAATCTGTATGAAGTGCAACGCTCGCAATGCTACCAAGGCGGTTCGCTGTCGCAAGTGCAACTCGAGTGACCTGCGGTCCAAGGCACGAGAGTCGCGCGGGAAGTAGGCCGGTGCCCTGCTCGGTGCGGCGGGCGACCAGTTAATTAGCGCGCATATTCGGGGGCGTGCGCCGTGTGCTGGCCCTGCTGCTCGTCCTGTTGCTGCTGCCGTGGCAGCCGCCCGGTGCGGGGGCGCGGGCTGACCCGACCATCGAGATTAGTGAATACCCGGCGCCGGTCGCCGGCGCTGCCGGGACCATAATCCCGGTAGCCGTCTCGGTCGCGGGCGAGTTCGGCCGCAACTACGAGGTGGCAGCGTGGTTCTACCACTCCGGCTCCGCCAGCTGGCCTTCGGAGGGGTGGGATGGCGAGGGCTGGTTCCGGGTCAACTATTTCGCGATTTTCCTCGACGGCAACGGCGAGTGGAGCGGTATTATCTGGCTGCGCCTCAAGGAGGAGCTGCCGGCCGGCAGCTACCTCAAGGCGAAGGTGCGCGACACCAACACCACCAGCGATTACGGCGAGGACCGCGTCGATGACATCCCCGTCGCCGCCAGCTTCGGCTGGGTGCAGGGCTACGCCGGCGACGGCGACAGTGCGTGGGAGGACGCGCACGTCGAGCTCCGCGCTTCCGGGACGCTCGCGGCCGGCAACCTGACCGAGGCGCAGCCGTGGCAGTCGCAGGGCGATGCCGGCTTTTTCCGGCTCGCAGCCCCGGCAGGCGACTACACGCTGCGCATGGCCGACGGCAGTGCCGAGCGGACGGTCACCGTCGTGAACGGGCAAACCACCGAGACGACGCTCGGCTACGATGCCGGGCTGACGCTGTCGCTGCTCGAGCGTCCCGTGCAAATCGTGCCGGAAACGGGGACGCTCTTCCCGGTCGAGCTTCGCCTTCACGGCGATGCCGGCGCGGAGCTGCGGCTGGAAATCGCCTTGCGGGAATCCAACGCTTCACGCTCACAGCTCTGGAACGGCAGCGACTGGGCTGACGCGCTCGACGCGACGCTCGACGGCAACGGCACCTGGCGCGAAGCCATCTGGCTGCGGCTCACGGAAGCCCTGTCAGGCGACCTGCAGCTGGCGGCCGCCGCATACGATTCCGGGGAGCTGGTGGCGAACGCCAGCACGGCCCTGCCGCTCGCGAGCGAGTGGGGCTGGCTCGCCGGCGCGCTTGGCCCCGCTAACGGTTCCCGACAGGCGAGCCTGTGGGACGACGCGACGCTGGTGGCGCGGACGCTGACGTTGCCGCTGCCGTGGCCCGCGGTGGGCGACGCCGGCAACCTGACGCTGGCGGCACCGCCCGGGAGCTACCGGCTGGTGGTGGCGGGCGTGCTGGAACAGCAGGTCGAAATCGTCGCGGGCGAGACGACGTTGTTCGAGCTGGGCGAGCCGTTGCCCGAAGCGGCGCTCGAGCTGCTCGAACTGCCGCAGGCGATTGCCGGCGGGGCGGGGACGCTGCTGCCGCTCAAGGTGCGCTTTCAGGGCGTTCCCGGCACCGACTACGAAATCATGGCGTGGTTCTACGGCAACGGCTCGATGCGCTCGCAGCCGTGGGACGGCAGCGAATGGCGCAACAGCTACCAGCCGCTGGCGCTGAACGGTAGCCTCGGCTGGGAAGGCACGCTCTGGCTACGGCTCGACTCGGAGCTGCCGGCCGGCAGCTACCTGAAAATCAAGGTGCGCAACGCTGCCGATACTGCGGATTTCATCGAGCTGAAAACTACCGCTTTCGCCATTCCGCCCGCGTGGGGCAGCGTCGTCGGCTACGTTGGCAACAGCAGCGCCCCCCACTCTGTGCTGCGAGTCGAGCTGCGCAACACCAGCGGGCTCGTCGCCGCCAACCTGTCGCAACCGGGTTCATGGGGCGCCGGCTGCGACTGGGGGCGCTACCGGCTGGCGGCCCCGCCCGGCGATTACACTGTGCGGCTGCCGACCGGCGAATGGCTGCCGGTCAGCGTCGCGGCCGGCGCGACGGCGCGGCTCGACCTAGGGCACACGCCGCCCGCGAGCGGCGGCCACGGCGTGCTGCTGGAGTGGGTCTGGTTTGACCCGTGGCTGACCGGTGAAGCTGACGAAGCGATTTCGATTTTCAACACCGGCCCGGCGCAGGACGTCGGCGGCTGGTTGCTGGGCGACGCGGGCGACCAGCTCTGCCTGCCGCGGGGCACGCTGCTCGCTGCGGGCGAGCGGCTGGTGCTGGCGCAAAACGCGACCGCCTTCTTCGCCTCGCACCACGCGTGGCCCGACTTCCAGATGCTCCCTGACGGCAGCGGAGTCCCGGCGCTCGAAGGCAGTCCGTTTTACCTGCGCAACCTCGGCGATATCGTCGAGCTGCGCGACCGGCGCGGCGTGCTCGCTGACGCGGTGGCGTGGGGCGAAATAACAGGGGGCGACACCGCCTTGCCGGCGGGATGGAGCGGCGCCACGGCGGAGCTGCCGGGCGAAGGGCGCTACCTGCACCGCAACAACGCTTCCGGCGCGGGCTACCGCGACACCGACAGCGCCGCCGACTGGGCCAGCTACCGCCAGCTGCGCCCGGGGCAGAGCGACTTCGCGAGCAGTCTGCACGCTGCGCGGGCGATTACCGCCTTCGCGTCGCCCGATTCGACCTTCGACGTGCTGCGCGACCTTTTACAGGACGCCGAGAGCAGCATCGACCTGAGCCTCTATTACCTGAACCACACCGCGCTGGTCGACGAGCTGCTCGCTGCGCGCGACCGCGGTGTGCAGGTGCGAGTGCTGCTGGAAGGCTCGCCGGTCGCCGGCTTTGCCAGTCATTACCGTTACCACGCTGCGCAACTGGTCGCGGGCGGCGTCGACGTGCGGCTGATGTTGCGCGTCGGCGACGAGCCGACGCGCTACCCCTACATCCACGCCAAGTATCTTGTCGTCGACGGTCGCTATACGGCGGTAATGTCGGAGAACTGGGGCTCGACCGGCATCCCCACCGAAGGCAGCGGCAACCGCGGCTGGGGCGTCGTCGTCGAATCCGACAGCCTCGCGTCGTCGCTTACCGCGATTTTCGAAACCGATTTCGACACTGCATGGGGCGACGTCGTTGCCTTCGACACCGCCACCGCGCCAGCCGATTTCACGCCGGTCGAGCCGTACATCCGCGAAGCGGCGGTCGCGCCGCGCCCGCCGCTCGAGCTGGAGCAGCTCTTCGAAGTGCAGCTGGTGGCCGGCCCCGACAACACACTGCACAACTCCACAGTCATGGGGCTGCTGACGCGTGCAGAGAGCCGCATCCTGGTCCAGCAGCACCACCTGACAACATGGTGGTCGACCGGCGAGAGCCCCTACCTCGAAGCGCTGCTCGCCGCCCACGAACGTGGCGTCGCGGTGACGGTAATGCTCGATGGCACTAAGCAGGAAGTCGCCGACAACAACCGGCAGGGATTCCTCGCCTTGCAGGAAGCGGGCGTCGCGGTGCGCTACTACCGCGGCGACGAATTCACTCGCATCCACAACAAGGCGCTGGTCGTCGACGACCGCTGGACGCTGGTGGGGAGCATCAACTGGGGCGTCGGGGGCGGCGCCTGGAATCGCGAAATCGGCCTCATCCTCGACTCGACTGCGGTCGCGAGCTATTACTCCATCCTCTTCTGGGACGACTGGGCGCTCGCCAACGGCTCCGCGCCGCCGCCGCCGCCCGCGCCGGGCGGCGGCGATTCCGGGCAGGGGCTGCCGGCGCTGCCGCTACTAGTGGGAGTTGCGGCACTGGCGGTCGTCGCGCGCCGGAAAAGGTGGCGCTGAACGCGCGCGCCTTACTCGACAGTTACCGACTTGGCAAGGTTGCGCGGCTTGTCGATTTCGCATCCCAGCGCGTCGGCAACGTGGTAAGCGAGCAGCTGCAGCGCAACCCCGGCAGTGAACGGCAGCAATACGGGGTCGGTCGCCGGGACCGTGATAATATTCTCCGCAAGCCGCTGCGTATCCGCGTCGCCCTCCTGCGCGACCAGCAGCAGCGGCGCCTTGCGCGCCGCCACTTCCTCGATATTGGAGACCAGCTTGGCGTGGGTGTGGTCGGAGTTCATGATGGCGACGACCGGCGTCTCTGGCGATAGCAGCGCCAGCGGCCCGTGCTTCAGCTCGCCGGCCGGGTATCCTTCAGCGTGGAGATACGAAATCTCTTTCAGCTTCAACGCCCCCTCCAGCGCGATGGGATAGCTCAGGTTGCGGCCGATGAAGAAGATGGAACTGGCCGACTGGAGCGTCCCCGCCAGCTTGCTGATGGCGGAGCGGCGCTCGAGCACCTGACCCACATAGTGTGGCAGCCGCCGCAGCTCCTGCTCCCAGCGCCGTAGCTGCGGCAGGTCCATGCTCTTGCGAGAATAGGCGAGATGCACCGCCAGCATGTAGAGCGCCTGCATCTGTACCATGAAAGTTTTCGTCGCCGCGACGCCAATCTCCGGGCCGGCGCGCGTCAGCAGGATACCGTCAACTTCGCGCGCCAGACTGCTGCCGCCAACGTTGCAGATGGCGACCGTGTGCGACCCCTGCTGCCGCGCCACGCGGGCGGCGGCGAGCGTGTCGGCCGTCTCCCCACTCTGTGAAATCAGCATCACCAGCGGCCGCGCCGAGAGCATTCCGCCGACGTTCTGCACCGGCGGTGAATAGCGGAATTCGGAAGCGTGGTAGACGTTGACCGGGATAGCAGTCAGCTGCTCGATGACGTATTTGCCGACCAGTCCGGCGTGGAACGAAGTGCCGCACGCCACGATTGAAATCGAGCCGATGCGCCAGTTCAGGTCGAGTCCGTCGACAATCGCCTCGGCGAGCGACGGCAGCAGCGATTCCTGCAATGCGCGGGGCTGCTCGAAGATTTCCTTGAGCATAAAGTGCGCGTAGCCCCCCTGTTCGGCATCCTCGACCGCCCACTCCAGCTCCTCGATTTCGGGCTCGCGCGTGGTGCCCGCCATGTCGCTGATATCAACGCTGTCGGCTGTCAGCCGCACCAGTTCGCCGTTGCGAACATACGCGACGCGCTGCGTGTATTTCACAATCGCCGGCGCGTCGCTGGCCAGGAAATTCTCCCCTTCGCCGAAGCCGACCACCAGCGGCGACTCGTTGCGCGCCGCGACGATTTCGCCGGGGTGCGCCGCGTGCAGCACCGCAATCGCGTACGCGCCGGTTACCTCTCCAAGCGCCGCCCGCACGGCCGTGAGCAGGTCGCCGTTGTAATGGCGCGCAATAAGGTGCGGCAGCACCTCTGTATCGGTCCCGGAGCTGAACTCGATGCCGGTCGCCTCCATGCTGGAGCGCAGGTCGGCGTAGTTCTCGAGCGTCCCGTTGTGGATGACGGCGATGTCGCCACTGGCGTCGAGATGCGGGTGCGCGTTGGCGTCGGACGGCTCGCCGTGGGTTGCCCAGCGGGTGTGGCCGATGCCGACCGTTGCCGCCAGCTTGGGCAGCGTTTCCTCCATTACCGCGATGCGCCCCTGTTTCTTGTGGACGGCAAGCCCCCCGTTTTCCTGCACCGCGATGCCGGCCGAGTCGTAGCCGCGGTATTCGAGCTGCTTCAGCGCCTCAATCAGGATTTGCGGCGCGTCGCCGCTCCCGGCGTAGCCGACGATGCCGCACATCAGGCGGCCTCCGGTGGGAATTCGCCGTCGACCGCGGCGCCGTCGTTCACGACGGCGCCGCGCGAGAGCACGCAGCCGCCCTGCAGCACCACGCGGTCGCCGATACGACAGCCGTCGCCGACCATCGCGCCGCGGTCGACCACGGAGTGCTGCGACTGCAGGTAAGTAGCCTCTTCGGGGCCGGGGAGCGCGACGACGTGTGAGCCGAGTTCGCTCGCTTCGCCGACGACGCACGCCTGCAAGTGGGTATAGCTGCCGACCGAGACCGAATCCATTACGAGCGTGTCGGCGATTTCGCAATGCGCGCCGATTTCGACCCCGCCGCCGATGGCGGTCGACGGACCCAGCACGGTGCCGGGGCCGATGCGGCAGCCGCTGCCAATCGCGAGCGGCCCCTGCAGGTAGCAGCCGGCGGCGACGCGCGTCCCGTCGCCGATGGCGACCGCACCGCGAATCATGACGCCCGCTTCGCAGGTCCCCGCCAGCTCCTGCGGCAGGTAGCGCAGCGCGACCTGGTTGCCGCCCACCATATCCCACGGATAGACGATGTTGTGCCACGCCTCGGCCATCGCGACCGCCGGCTGCGTGGTGCCGTCGGCGAGTAGCGGCTGTAGCGCCTTGCCGATGTGCCGCTCCTTGCTTTTTGCAAGCTTGGCGACGGTCGCCGGCGCGAGCCGCGCGATGCCGGTGAAATGTAGTCGCCCGACGGCGTCCGGCTCTTCGTAGCTGAGCCGCACCGCGTCGCCCTCCAGCTCGAGCCCGCCCCACTTGGACCAGCGCAGCGCCTCGCTCGCGAGCAGTGCCTCGCCCTGCTCCTTGAGCAGCGCTACAAATCCCTGCGGCGCAACGTAGTTGTCGCCCGGCACGACCAGCAGTTCCTCGTCGGGGGCAGCCGCGGCGCCGAGCCGTAGCGCGTCAAGCGTGCCGGTCAGCTCCTGCTGCCGCGCATATTCGACCGCGACGCCATGGCGACCGCCATCGCCGAACAGGCTCATGACGCTCTCGGCGCCATGCCCCACGACTAGCGTCACCTGCCGCACGCCCGCGTCGCGCAGCCCGGCGACAAGATGCTCCAGAATGGTGCGGTTGGCGAGCGGCAGCATCCCCTTGGGGCGACTGGCGGTCCAGCTCCGCAACCGTGCGGCTTCGCCGGCCGTCAGGATTACGGCACGCATGCGCCGCCGCACGTGGGGGAGTATATCATCCTTACGATTTGCAAATTGGCGGCCGCGCCTGCCGGGGGTGCGCTTCATATCCGCCTCGGCGCTGGCGCACGGTGTTCGTGCTCGACAGTGTCGCGTTCTTCACCCGCCGCCACCCGCAAGGCGAGCTGCTGACGGCGCCCGGCGTCGAGCAGGAGCTGGTGAACCGCCGCAGCCGCGAATACCACGCGCAGCTCGCCGCGGCCGGGATGCAGATTGCGTCTGCTGACGCGCCGGCGCAGGAGCGCGTCGCCGCCGCCGCGCAGGAAACGGGCGACGCGGGCGTGCTCTCCCCCGTCGATGCGCAGCTGCTGGCGCTGGCGCTCGAGCGCGATGCGACGCTTATCACCGACGACTTCGCGATGCAGAACGTCGCCGCCGCCATGGGCATCGCGTGGCTGCCGGTTGAGACCGTCGGCATCGCCAAGCAGTTGCGCTGGCGCTGGATCTGCAGCGGCTGCCGGCAGAAATGGGACGACCAGCACGGCGAGTGCCCGACTTGTAGCAGCGAGCTGCGGCGGACGCGGCGCTAGTCTGCCGCCACGAACCCGTCGCCGTCGAGCAGCGGCACCACGTCGAACGCGTCGAACGCCATGCAGCGCTCGAAGTCACGTTCCAGTCCCGCCGCCACGAGCGCAGCGTGGCTGGGCGAAGCGCGGCAGCGCTCGCGGATTTCGTCCTGCGACAGCTCGAAATCGCTGCCGCTGCCGTCGAGCAGGTGCGCCAGCCAGCTGGCGCCGAGCCAGTCCTCGATGACCGGTTCGCCGAGCCGCCCCGAGCAGACCAGCGCGACATCGTCGCCTCGCACCCGTAAAAAGCGTGCAACGGCGCGGGCGTTGCAGAAACCGCCCATCAGCACGACCGGCGCGCCGGCGGCCGCGACGACCATGCGCGAGCCGTTGGTCGTCGTCGAGAGCAGCGTCCGCTCGCGCAGGTCGGCGGCAGCCATCTCGGTCGGCGACGACCCGAGTTCGTAGCCGGCGATGCGGCGGCATTCGCGCTCGCCCGACCGCAACGCGTCGGGGTAGCGGCTCCGCAGCTCCTCGAGATGCGCGCGGCTGGCGCAGGGGACGATGCGCGCCGCGCCGCCGGCGAGCGCCGTGGCGTAAGTGGTCGAAGCGCGGATGACGTCGATAATGACCACCGCGTCGCCGCGTGCCGCCGCCGCTTCGGCGCCGGGCAGCCCCTGCTCGATGGCGATGCGCATCAGCGCCTCATTTCCCGGGCTTTCCCCGGCCGCTCGCGGCAAGGTGCCGCTCGCCGATGACGGTGTAGAAATCCTCGACGGTGTCGCCGCGCAGCCCGCGCCGCAGCGTCTCGACCGAAATCACGTCGGTCGGCGCGATATTCCCAAGGCTCGTCTCGGGGCCGAACTCGCGCAGGAAGAAGACTTGCTGCGACTTGCGCGGCGCCTCGAAGATGACGTTTTCGGCATCGACGCCGGCGAGCGCCGCCTGCATACGCGCCAGCTGCACCTCGCCCGCGTCGTCCATCAGCCCGACGCTGGCGCCCGACTCGCGCGCCTCGACGATGACTTTCTCGGCGCCCGCCGCCAGGAACTGCTTCAGCTGCGCATTGTATTCGCTGGCCGCCAGGTCGCGTCCGGGGAGCTTGCGCCCCACTTCGCAGAACGGCTTCAGCCCCGCCTCGCGCGCCTCCGCTATCAGCTCGCAAACGCGATTTGGCTCGATATCGAGACTGCCGCTCGAGATTTCGGTCGCGTCGGCGCCCATTTCGCGCAGCTCGGCGAAGAGCTCGGACGCCTTCTGCTGATGCTCGGAAAGCTCCAGCAGAGTGCCGCCGTTGCAGACCGAGATGTTGTGCGACCGCAGCAGCTCGACCTTACGCCGCACGATGTCAAGCGGCTGGAGTTGCGTTGTCGCCCAGCCCAGTTTCCACAGGTCGATGTAGTCGGCGCAGATTTCGAGCAAATCCTCGGTGTAGCGGTAGCCGAGCCCGGTGTCGATGACCATCGTCAGCCCGGTCCGGCGCGGCTTCGCGCTGCGCTCCGGCATCGGCAGGAACTCGAACGCTTTCTCGCTCACGGCTCGTGCGACCGCCTCGAACTACTTAAAATCTTCAGAAATCGCCCAGTGTCGCCTGCTGGCCCATGGGCGGGGGCGGCTGCGCGAATTTTTCGAGCGCGGTACTGACTCGCGCTCGCGAGAAGCCGTGGCGGTCGCAGAGCAGCTCCATGACGCGTCCGCGGCGCGGCTCGCCCCACGTCGGCGCGAACTCGACCGACGGGTGGTTCAGGAAGAGCTGCCGCAGCTCGTCAAGGTTCTCGACCTCGTGCCCCAGCTTCGCCAGCGCCGGCTCGGCGCGGCCGTGCTCGCGCAGCAGTTTCAGCCCCTTTTTAGGGCCGATGCCGTGGATGCCGGGGTTGAAGTCGGTCCCCATCAGGATGGCCATGTCGACCAGCTGTTCACGCGTGAGCAGCGTCTCCTCCAGCGCGCCAGCCAGCGTCAGCTCCTCCGGCGTCACCGCGACCCACGCCTGCCGGCCGGGGAGCTTGCGCCGCCCCGAGACGGTCAGGTTGCGCAGCAGCCGCGGCGCCCCGAAGAGCAGTGTATCAAAATCCTGCGAGACCGCCGCGTCGACCACGCCCGCCGCCATCATCGCCGCCGCTTGCGCTTCGCCCTCCGAAGGCGCGGTGACCCACGGCAGCCCGAGCGCGTCGAGCAGCTCCTGCGCCTCGGCGACCATCTCGGGCGTCAGCCGTGAAGTCTGCTGCGCCTTGGTGCGCGCCTTGACCAGGTCGCCCGCGGCGAGTGCCGCTTCCCACTCCGCCTGCGCCTTGACCTTGCGGTCGCGCCGCTCGTCGAGCACGCGCTTCTTGAGCGCGTGCGGCTTGCCGTCGAAAATCAGGCAGAAGCGCAGCCCTTCCGCAGCGAGCGCCGAGAGCCGGAACAGCAGCCCCGACAGGTGCGATGTCGTGTTGCCCTGCGCGTCGGCGAGCGGCATCCCGTCGCGCTGCCGGATTGACGCCAGAAACTGGTAGAGCAGGTTGTAGCCATCGACCGCCAGCCGTTGCCCGCGCAGCTGCGCCAGCTCGATGGGCTGCGCCGGGATAATCGAGCCGAGCTTGATGCCCATTTCAGCCCTTCACGACGCCGAGCGGCCGCATGCGTGCCACCTTGCGCGCCAGCCCTGCCTGGTGGCAGACTTCGACCACCTGCGAGACGTCCTTGTAGGCGCCCGGCGCCTCCTCAGCCGCGACGCGCGGTGAACGGGCGCGGACGTAGACGCGCTGTTTCTGCCATAAATCCCGGATTAGCCGCTTCGAGTCGAACTTGCGCGCCGCCGCCTTGCGCCCCATCGCGCGGCCGGCGCCATGGCAGGCCGAGCCGAAGGTGTCGCGCATCGCGCCCTCGGCGCCCGCCAGCACCCACGACGCGCTGCCCATGTCGCCCGGCACCAGCACCGGCTGGCCGACGTCGCGGTATTGCGCCGGGATTTCGTCCGAGCCGGGGGCGAACGCGCGCGTGGCGCCCTTGCGGTGGATGCACACTTCGCGGCCGCCGTGCTGCTCGAGCTTGGCGATGTTGTGCGCGACGTCGTAGACCGTCTCCAGCCCGAGCGCTTCCGCCTCGGTGCCGAAGACCTGCGTGAACGCCTGACGGGTGAAGTGCGTAATCATCGAGCGGTTGGCCCAGGCGTAGTTGGCGGCCGCCGACATCGCGCCGACGTAGTTGCGCGCCGCCCGGGATTCGAGCGGTGCGCATGCCAGCTGCCGGTCGGCCAGCTCGATGCCGGCCTCCTTTGATGCGTCCATGACGCACTCGAGATGGTCCTGGCATACCTGGTGGCCGCAACCACGCGAGCCGGTGTGCATCATTACCGCCACCTGTCCCTCGCGCAGCCCGAACGCCTTTGCGGCCGCGTCGTCGAATATTTCCTCGACGACCTGTAATTCAAGGAAGTGGTTGCCGCTGCCGAGCGAGCCGACCTGCTTGCGGCCGCGCTTGCGCGCGAAATCCGAAACCTGCTCCGGCTGCGCCACGTCGAGCGCCCCGCGCTCCTCGAGCACCTCGACGTCGCGGTCCCAGAGATACCCCTCTTCAGCGGCCCACTGCGCGCCGCGCTCGAGCACGGAATCCAGCTCGCGGTTCGAGAGCGCCAGCGTGCTTTTCGACCCCAGCCCGGCGGGAACGCGCTTGAAAAGCTCGTCAACCAGTTCCCTCTGACGCGGCTGGACGTCGCCCAGTTCAAGGTCGGTGCGCAGCAGCCGCACGCCGCAGTTGATGTCGAAGCCGACCCCGCCCGGCGAAACGACGCCGCCTTCGTTTGCATCGAAGGCGGCGACGCCCCCGATGGGGAAGCCGTAGCCCCAGTGGATGTCCGGCATCGCCAGGCTGGCGTCGACGATTCCCGGCAGTGTCGCGACGTTGGCGACCTGCTCCAGCGCCGAGTCCATTCCGGGATGTGCCAGCAGTTCGGGCGTCGAATAGATGCGGCCGGGGACGCGCATGCTGCCCTGCTGCGGCAGCTCGAAGACGCCATCGCCGGCGGGACGCAGCTGCAGCGGCAGTTTGCCTTTATTCTGCTTTAGCAGCCACGGGAAAGGCTGGTCCCTCATGCCTCGGCCGGCTCGTATTTTGAAGGGCACCCCATCTGGATGAGTTCGGCGCGCAGCACAAGTTCACCGTCAACCTCGGCCAGCGTGCCGGTAATCGTGGCGCCCTTGTCCTCGGCGAAGGTGTCGGGAATGAGCACCCCGTTCAGCTCGACGCGCAGCGTGTAGTCGCCCTCGACCAGTTCAATATCTTCACGCGTCCAGTTTAGCACATTGCCGTGGACCTGCACGCGCTCGCCCGCGTCGTAGCTGCCGCTGATTGCAGTCTCGACTGAAACGTAGTCAACCTGCTCGTCGACCGAGTAGAACGCGACCGCACCAGTCGCGACGAGAATCGCAAGCGCCAGCAGCCCTTTGGCCCATGTCGGCAGCGGCTGCCGCGTGCGTCGTTCACTCTCCATCTTTCCCTCCAGCAGGGGCGGCAGCAATATGGCTTTCCAGCTGCCGCCGCAGCTCCGCCTGCCGTCGGTGAAGCCAGCCCGCGTAAGCGGCGATGCCGAGCCAGAAAACGGTCATCCCGCCCCAGAGCCAGAGCAGGTCCTCCGCAGGCGGGACGCTGACGTCAATCTCGACGGTCGTGCTGGCGACGGTGCTGCCGTCGCGGAGCAGCCGCAGCTCGAGCGGGACGTTGAACGCCTCGCCGTGGAAGGTCGCGCCGGGGAACGAGAAGCTGGCTTCGCCAGCGGCCGGCAGCGCTTTCGAGCGCGGCTCGGCGCCGGCGAACTCTGCCTCGACCGTGTAGCCGTCGCCGTTCTCGACCACAAGGTCGATGAACCACGCCTCGCCGGTGCGGAAGACCGGGTCGTAGCTAACTGCCACGCTGGCGTCCCCGTCGGTGAGCGTCACCGTCTCGGCAGCCGCGGACGGCATTATCAGCAATGCCACTAGCAGCGCCACCGCGATGCGGGCACCGCTCATGCGGCGCCCTCCAGCCGTGCTGCGAGCAGCTCCTCCTCGAGCCGTTCCAGCTCTAGCCGCGTGCGCAGCAGCGCGACGAAGAGCAGCAGGAATCCCAGCAGCCCCGCGTAGAGCACCAGCCGCATTTCGGGCGCGAGCGCGTCCTGGTCGTCGGTGCCGACAATCACGGGATGGTCGGAGCGCAGGAAGCGCGACGAAAGATACGACAACGGCACCGAGATGACGCCGAGCATCCCGACGATGGCCGCACCGCGGCGCACCGCTTCCGAATCGGGCTGCCGCCGCCACGCGACGTATGCCACGAGCAGCAGCCACATTGCGAGCGTGGTCGCCAGCCGCATGTCGCTGAAGAAGCGCATCACGATGTCGGCCCCCCATTCGGCGCGCATCCAGAACGTCCCCGACGCGAGCGACATCGCGCCGAAGACGATGCCCAGCTCGGCAGCGCAGCGTGCCAGCCGGTCGCTTTGCGGGGTGCGTTTCCAGAGCCACCAGCCGCTGCCGGCGACGACGAGCATGAACGCCAGGTAGGCCATCAGCCCTGACGGGACGTGCAGGTAGAAGAGCCGCTGCGCGTTGGGCGCGGTGAAGAAGCGCGCCGGTGGCATGACCAGCAACCCCTGCCAGAGTGTCAGCAGCACCAGCACGAACCCCGTCGCGCCGAGCGCGCCGGTAATCGAGTGCGACTTCATCACGCCGCGCGACCCTGCACCGCTAATTAAGCTA
>JASMLC010000008.1:0-6442 GCA_030748895.1 Candidatus Poseidoniia archaeon | reverse complement strand
ACCCCGTCGCGCCGAGCGCGCCGGTAATCGAGTGCGACTTCATCACGCCGCGCGACCCTGCACCGCTAATTAAGCTACTTCCGCGTGCGCGACTTCCACTGCCGCGGGTAGGTCGAGCGCTCCATCAGCACCCGCTCGAGCCGCGCCACGGTGCCTTCCGCCCCGGCCATTTCGTCGGCGTGGCGCGTTGCGCGCGCCAGCGCGACCGCTTCACCGCGCAGCGTCAGCAGCGCCACCAGCTGCCCGCGCTTCAGGCTGCTCGAGACGGCGGCGACGCCGGGACCGCCGAGGTCGGCGCCGTGGCAGACCGCGTCGACCGCGCTGTCTTTGAGCTCCATCCGCGGCAACTCGCCGAGCAGTTCTTCGAGCGGCCGCAGCAGCCCGCAGAGCGGCGCGTCGTCGCCGTCGCTATGCGCCGCAAAGGCGTCGCGCAGCGCCACCAGCGGCACCGCGTCGCCTTCGCCGAACGGCCCCGAGGCGCTGCGGCGCAGCTGCGCCATGCTCGAGCCGCTGCCGAGGATGCGGCCAATATCGTGGCAGAGGTTGCGAATGTAGGTGCCACCTTCGCAGGCGACCCTGAAGAGCGATTCGTGGCCGGCGTGCTCGAGCAGTTCCAGCTCGTAGACGCGTCGCACCCGCAGCTGCCGCTTGACGGCGGCCTGCTTCGGCGGCACCTGGAACAGCGGCCCGGTGAATTTCGTAAACTGCTCGCGCAGCGCGTCTTCGGCCACGGACTGCGCGTGCGCCATCACGCAAATGTATTCCTTGCGCGACTCCTGCATTACCCGCAACGCGCGCGTCGCGCGGCCGACTGCGACCGGCAGCACGCCGGTCACCTGCGGGTCAAGCGTTCCCCCGTGGCCCGCCTGCCCCACGCCGAGCATGTCGCGCGTCCATGCGGCGACCTGATGCGAGGTCGGCCCGGCTGGTTTGTCGATGACGACCACCGACGACTCGAGCAGCTGCGCCACCTGGCGCTCGCCGGGCGGGGAGCCGAACGGCCCCGCGTTGGCATCCGCGACCGGCAGCATGCCGTCGTCGCGCTTGCGGTCGCGCGCCATCAGAGCGCCCCCCGGATGCGCGCCACGATAGCCTTCGGTGCAAGCGCGCCCGAGTCAATGTCCAGAGTGTAGGGCTCGCGCGAAGCGATGTCGATGTCGTAATAATCGCGATACCGCCCGGACTCGGAAGCTTCGCGCACCGCCATCGCCGCCTGCTGCTCGCTCGCGGAGCCGCCGTCGCGGTCGGCGACGCGCCGTGCGCGCGTCGCCGCGTCTGATTCGAGCCAGACGCGGGCTTCGCCGAGGCCATTGCGAAACGCCATCCAGCCGGCGAGCCGTCCTTCCATCACCAGCCCGCTGGCGCCGCGCATCAGTGTCACCGCGCGCGCATCGAGCTCGCGGTCGATGCGCTCGTCGCCTTCGGCGAGCGCGCCGAACTCCGCCAGCGTCACGCCGCGCGCGTCAGCCATGCTGCGGAACAGCTCGCCGCTCGACTGGAACTTCCAGCCGAGCGCGTCTGCGAGCAGCCGGCCAGCGGTCGTCGTGCCGGAGCCGGGCAGCCCCGAGAGGGTCACGAGCATTACCGGCGACCGGCGCTGGCGCTATTTGGGGCTGGCGCCGACCCGAACCTGAACCAGCAAACCTAAACCATCTTATACAGCAGGCGTAAGGAGGCTAAAGGTCAGATGCGGATTGAAGACGACCTTAAGTTGACCTTTGACGACGTGCTAATCCGGCCCAAGCGGAGCCGGCTGAAGTCGCGCGCCGATGTTACTCTCGAGCGCGATTTCTCGTTCCCGCACAGCGACACGACGTGGCGCGGCGTTCCCGTAGTAGCGGCCAACATGGACACGACCGGCACGTTCGCGATGGCGCGCGCCTTGCAACGGCACGGGATGCTCACCTGCCTGCAGAAGTTCTACTCGGTGCGCGAGCTGCAGCAGGCGCTCGATGACGGGGTCGAGCCGCGCCACGTCGCGGTCACCGCCGGCTCGACCGACGAAAGCTTCGCGCTGCTCGTGCGCAAGCTCGCCGCCTGCGACGGGCTCCGGATGGCGTGCCTGGACGTCGCCAACGGCTACCGCGAGGAATTCCTTGAATTTGTCACGCGCGCGCGCGAGGCGTTTCCGCAGCTGATTATCATCGCCGGCAACGTCGCGACGCGCGAGATGACCGAAGCGCTGGTGCTCGCGGGCGCCGATATCGTCAAGGTGGGCATCGGCCCCGGCTCGGTCTGCACGACTCGCGCCGTGGCGGGGGTCGGCTATCCGCAGCTCTCCGCCATCGCGGAGTGCGCCGACGCCGCGCACGGGCTGGGCGGCCACGTCATGTCCGATGGCGGCTGCGCCGCCCCCGGCGACGTCGCCAAGGCGTTCGGCGCTGGCGCCGATTTCGTGATGCTGGGCGGGATGTTCGCCGGCCACGATGAGTCGGGCGGCGAGCTGGTCGAGCAGGACGGCCGCCAGTTCAAGTCGTTCTACGGCATGAGCTCCCGCAAGGCGATGGAGGAGTACTTCGGCGAGGTCGCGCCGCACCGCGCGCCAGAGGGCAAGGAGGTGCGCGTGCCCTACCGCGGGCCGGTCGAGCCGACTTTGCAGGCCATTCTGGGCGGGCTGCGCTCGGCCTGCTCCTACGTCGGTGCCTGGCGCATCAAGGATTTACCGAAGTGCACGACCTTTGTGCGCGTCACTCGCACGACCAATGATGTCTACAAGTCGTTCGACGTCGACGGCTAGCGACGGAAGAGCCACGCCAGCAGTCCGCCGCCCGGGACTGCCTGACCCGCGTCGTAGAGCTCGGCTAGCTTTTCCGGTGACAGCTCCTTCAGCTCCGCCGCGTCGGTCGCCTGTAGCGCTTCGAGTTCTCCGGCGTCGAGCCAGACGCCGCTACAGCTGAGGCAGACGTCGAACTCAATGCCCGCAGCGTGCTCGGCGTCCATGATGCCGCCGCACCCGGGGCAGAGCAGCTGCGAGTCGGAGTCGATGCCGAGGTGCTTGGTCGTGAGGTGGTGCAGCGGCCGGTTGCCCGTAAGGCGCAGCAATTCGCCCTTGTCGAGGAAGAGCCCGCCGCAGCCGCCGCAGAGGTCGACGGTGACGTTCCAGAGGCCGCGCTTCTGTTTTTCGGCCGCTAGCGGTTGCCAGCAGCGGGGGCAGTCGCGCTGCATATTCAGCCGTCGACCGCGTCGCCCTGCTTGAGCGAGCAGGCGCGGCAGATGACGCGCGTCGAGTTCCAGCCGGGGCCGGTCGGCACCATGATTTCGGCTTTGCAGAAGTAGCACTTGCCCTTGAAGGCGGATGACTCTTTCGTGAACTTGGGCATGGGCGCCACCGCGGCGGCCGCCACATAAGGCTGACGGGACTGACGCGCGCCGTCTTTCCTGATGCCGCTCGCGCCACCGCGCTTCGCTGCCGAACCGTTTTAGAACCCCCTGCGGTCCGCCCGCCTAGCCGCGGTAGCTCAGGCGGGAGAGCGCCAGACTGAAGATCTGGAAGTCGCCGGTTCGATCCCGGCCCGCGGCACCATTTTTCCGGCGGCAGGCTGTTTAATACGCATCCGCGTCGCCGCGTCAGAATGATGCCGCCCGAGTATACCGTGGCCGCCCGCCAGGCGCTGGCGACGATGGCCGCGGGGCTGCTGTTCCTGGTCATCCTGCCGCTCGGCATCCCGCTGGCACTGGTCGTCGCGCCGTTCCTGGCTGGCCGTGCGGGGGCGCAACAGCTGCCGCGCAACTGGCACGCGTTCTTCGTGCTGACGGTCGGCTTCGGCTGGGCGGTCGCGCTGCTGCTGGCGCTGCTGCTGGGGCTGTCGCGGCTGGCTGGCCCGAGCTTCGCGCTCGGGACCATCGAGCCCATCCTGCTGTTGCTGATGCTCGCCGCCGTCACCGGCTCGTTCGCGCTCGGCGTCCGCAGCGCCCCCGGGCTGGGCGAGCGCGTCGCGCTCGATGTCGCGTGGGACGCGCTCGAGGAGGAGCAGCGCGCCGCGGTGCCAAAAACTGCTGACGATGAAACCGCGCCAGCCGACACGCCGCCATCCGGCGCTGCGCCCAGTGGCGCAGCGCCGGGCGGGGAACCGCAGCGCGACGCTGTGGGGCTGCTCGCGCGCTGGTTCAAGGGCGGGAAGCGCAAGGCAAAGCCGGACGCGGACGACGCTGCCGGGGACGACGACGAACCTGCGGAGGAAGCGGACGCCGACGAGCCGCCCAAAAAGAGGCGCGCGCGCAAGGGCGACCGCGTCAGCCGGGTCGGGGCGCTCGCGCGCCGTCGTCGCAGGGATTAAATAGCTCCGGGAGTCGCCGCGAGTATGGGTGGTAAAATCAGGGTGCTGATTGCCAAGCCGGGGCTGGACGGCCACGACCGCGGCGCCAAGGTTATCGCGCGGGCGCTGCGCGACGCCGGGATGGAGGTAATCTACACCGGCCTGCGGCAAAGCCCTGAAGACATAGTTTCGGCCGCCATCCAGGAGGATGTCCAGTTCATTGGACTCAGCATCCTTTCGGGCGCGCACGGCCATATTTTCCCGCGCGTGCTCGAGCTGCTGGAGGAGCAGGGCGCCAGCGATATCAAGCTGATTGCGGGGGGCATCATCCCCGACGGCGAAATCCCGAAGTGGAAAGAGATGGGCGTCGCCGGTATTTTCGGCCCCGGCTCGTCAACCGTGGATATCGTTGACTTCATTCGCGCGCAATCCGGGGCCTGACTTGGACGCCGCGGCGCTGGTGGTGATGTTCGATAGCCAGCCGCAGCGCGCCGCAGCGCGGTTGCTGAGCTGGATTGAGGATGAGGACCCGCGCGCGGTCGAGACGCTGCAGGCGACCTGGTCGCGCACCGGCAGCGCCTACGTCGTCGGCGTTACCGGGCCGCCCGGCGCCGGCAAGTCGACGCTGGTCGATTGCCTGGCGGTGCACGCCGCTGCGCAAGGCCATACGGTGGGCGTGCTGGCGGTCGACCCGACGTCGCCTTTCTCGGGCGGTGCAGTGCTGGGCGACCGGCTGCGGATGAACGCCGCGCAGCGCGACGGCATCTTCATCCGTTCGGTCGCGACGCGCGGCCATCTCGGCGGGCTGACGGCGACGACGCGCTATCTCGTCAATGCGCTCGAGCTGCTCGGCTGCGACCTGGTTTTCGTCGAGACGGTCGGCGCCGGACAGGGCGACGTCGAGGTGGTGCAGCTGGCCGATACGACCGTCGTGGTCGAAGTGCCGGGGCTTGGCGACGAGGTGCAGGCGCAGAAGGCGGGCATCCTGGAAATCGGTGACCTGCTAATTGTCAACAAGTCTGACCGCCCCGGCGCCGACCGGCTGGCGCAGGAACTGCGCATGGCGGTCGAGCTGGGCGAGCCGCGCGACTGGCAGCCACCGGTCCTGCCGGCGACCGCGACCGAGGGGACCGGCATCGACACGGCATGGGACGCTATCGCCGACCATCGCGCCCACATGGAGGCGGGGCCGCTGGCGGCAGACCGGCTGGCGCGTCAGATGCGCGAGCTGGAGCAGCAGCTCCAGCAACAACTCTTCCGCGACCGCATGGTCACTATCGGCGACAAGGCCCTGCGCCGCGCCGCGGAGCAGGTGCTCGCCCGCCGGAGCGACCCCTTCGCGGCCATCGACCGGCTGGCCAACTGATTAATCCCCCCGGCAGGTGCAACCGCATGGAGCCGCCCGTCCGCGACGTTCGCCGCTTTGCCGCGGAGCCGCACTTTGACCCGGACGCTCCGCCAACCGAGCTGGACGGCGAGCCGCCCACCAGCTTCGCCGCGCATGCCGCCGGCCAGTTTCCGGCGTCGCTGCTCGAGTCTGTCGAGCTGCCGGCCGGTGATTCGCAACAGCAGTTGCAGGCGCTCCGGGCGCAGCACCGGGATTTGCTCGCGGGACGGCCACAGCCGGAGCTGCTCGAGGGCGCCAGCCTGGTCGCGGCACCGCCGAGCCCGGGCGAGTTCGCGACACCGGTCGCGGGCGACACGAGGCTGCGCCCGCCGGCGATGCAGGCCGAGCCAGCGCACGACCCCGCAAGGCGACGCGACGACGACTGAACAGGGCACGTGGCCTAGCCAGGAATGGCGGCTGCCTCCTAAGCAGCAGGACCGGGGTTCGAATCCCCGCGTGCCCGCCATCATGCCTGATTTCCCTGATTTCAGCAGACATGAGGTGCAAACAGTCTTTATCGGGCGAACGTTCTACGCGTTCGATAGCTCCCGAATTTCGGGCTTTCTAATACTCACCGACGATAAACAGAATATCTTTATATAGCGGTTTTTGTATCGTCATACATCCGCACTGGACGGTAACGGTGAGACTATGGTATCAAAAAAGAGCAAGTCAGTCGAGTCCGAAGGACTTACTGACGGCAACGGCCTCACCAACGGTAACGGTCTAACGAACGGTAACGGTCTAACGAACGGTAACGGTCTAACGAACGGTAACGGTCTAACGAACGGCAACGGTC
>JASMLC010000007.1 GCA_030748895.1 Candidatus Poseidoniia archaeon | reverse complement strand
AAGTCAAAGGTGCCATTGTAGTCGGGGGTCCAGTCCTCTTCGAACCAGTCGCCCTCGCCATTGTTGATTGTGTACTCAAAGCTGCCGGAATCCACCACGTCACCGGTATCGGTGTCATATACGGTGATGTAGACGTAGATATCAACATCACATTCACAGGTGGTATCGGGGTCGTAGCCGATCGTCGCGGTGTCGTTGTAGCCGTCACCATCCTCATCGGTGGTGTCGCCAGTTATAGACCAGAACCACTCGTCGTAGTCGCCGCCTGCAGTCACGGTAGGTACGGAGCTTAGCAGGAATGCAGCCAGGATAGCCCAAGCTACCATTTTGTTACTGAACATGAGTTGCCTCGGCGGCCATTGCCCTGACTGCATACTTAAAACTGTTCAACTCCGTATTTCAGCCGCCGCGCTCGTCGAGCCAGCGTCTCCCGGCGCGCGCCAGCGTGTACGCCACGAGGTAGGTGTCTTCCCACGGCCGCAGGTAGCCCACGTCAAGCGCGTACTGCAGGAATTCCTCCTGCATCACCGTGCCGCGCGAGACATGTTCGGCGTCCTCCTCGGCCATCCCGCGCGCCATCAGTTCGTGCGGGTAGCCCTTGCGATGCGGCTGGTAGAGCAGGTAGGCCGGAATCAGCTCGCGCGCCAGCTCCGCCTCGTTACGGCAACGGCCATACTCCCCGGCGAGGAACGCTACTTCCGAGAGGCCGGCGCGCGCCTGCCGCGCAAGCCGCAGCGGCTCGGTCGCTACGTCGCCGTCGAGGTCATCCGGCAGGTCGGGCATCGCCTCCGCCAGCACCTGCTCCAGCAGCTCGCGCGCTTCACGCAAGTTCTCCCGGGGGGAGAGCCGCAGCAGGACGCAGACGGCGCCGCGCACCTCTTCTTCGCGCGCGCCCAGAATACCGCCGCTGGCGGCCGCCGGCAGCTCGAGGCTGCGACGCAGTTCGTCGTCGCGGGCGCGTCGCTCGCCCAGCACGCCGAAACCGAGGGCATTTCCGCGCGCGACGCGGGCGTCCTCGCTGCCCTGCTGGTCCTGCAGCTGCTCGCGCAGGTGCTTCGCCAGCCCATCGGGGAGCTGCATCAGTCGCGCGACGGCAGCGACTCGCCCGCCTGCCAGCGCGCCATCACCCACAGCAAATCCGAAAGGCGATTCAGATATGCCAGCGCCTCACCCTTGAAGCCACTTGCCAGCACGCGCCGCTCGGCGCGCCGCGCGACAGTGCGCGCATGGTCGAGCAGCGCCGCCAGCCGGTTCTCGCCCGGGACGACGAACTCCTGCGGCAGCTCGAAGCGGTCGCTGAGCGAATCAATCTGCGCCTCCAGTCGCGTAATCATTTCGGGCGTAACGCCCTCGCCGCGCGCGGCACCCGCCAGCTCGCCCATCACCTGCCACAGGTCGCGCTCGAGCTGCTCGACCAGCTCCGCCAGCTCGCCCCCGGCTTCCGCCTCGGCGCGCACCAGCCCCAGCACCGCCTGCGCCTCGTCCACCGCGCCGTACGCTTCCGGCAGCGGCGAATCCTTACTGACGCGTGCGCCGTTCCCGAGGGCGGTCGAGCCGTCGTCGCCGCGGCGGGTGTAGATTTTCACGCGTGCGCAACGGCTGGCGCTAATTAATCTTCACACGCCGAGGTTGAGCAGTAGCACCCGCCGCGCGCCGCGGTGCTCGGAGACCGCCAGGAAACATTTGCGTTCGGCGTCCACGAGGTGCCGCGCCCATGCCTCGGCCTCCTCGGGCGAGCTGGCTCCGGGCTTCTCGTCAGTCCCTTTCGCGAGTCTCGCCAGCCGCTCCAGCAGCGACAGCGGTATGCGCGCGTGGCCGCCGACCGCGCCGATGTGCTCGGGCCACTCACGGGCGACCAGCGCCGCGAAGCGCCTCAGCGGCGCGGCCGCCTCATCGAGGCCGGCGGTCCCGCACTCGCCGAGCACCTGCAGGTCGATTCCCTTCGACGCGCGCGCGGCCGGCTTGGGAGCGAAGCCCCAGTAGGCGAGCGCGGCCTTGCGGGCGGTCGCGGCACTCATGCTGCGGCCATGCCGGCGCGGCTTAATACGGTTCGGCGGGTGGCCCCGCATGGCATTCGGCAGCTGGCCGGTCAGCGTGGAATTTCCAGTCCACTGGGGCGACATGGACTCTTTCGGGCATGTCAACAACGCAGTCTACCTGACCTGGTTCGAGTCGGCGCGCATCGCCTACTTCCGGGAAATTCGGCAGGAAATCGCGACCCCGGACGGCGTCGGCCCGATTCTGGCGCACATGGAAATCGACTATCACCTGCCGGTCGAGTATCCCGACACGGTCCGCTGTGAGGCGACCGTTACCAGCCTGGGGAATTCGTCGTACCGCATGGCATACCGCCTTCACTCGGACGCGCTGGGCGCGGTCGCGGCGGAGGGCGACTCGGTAGTGGTGATGATTGACTACGCGACCGACCGCAGCGTCCCGCTCAGCGACGAGCTGCGCAGCGCTATCCAGGACCTCGAAAGCAAAAGCTGAACCAGTTACAGTTTTATGGGGCCGGCTCAACACCGGTTTTGTCCAAAAGGGTTGGGTCCCGAGCGGCCGCTCCCCCTTGCAGGGTCATGGCCGCCGGGGCCCGGGTTCGGGCGCCGGGTTTCCCCTTGCGGGGCACCCCGGTCCCTGTTGCCTTCCGGTCCCTCCGTCCCCCGCCTTGGATCTTGGCCTTACGGCCTCCACCCTCGGCTTCTTCCGAAGTTTCCGGTTGGCGTCCGTCCGGTTCCCCCAGCTTCCGCTCTGGTCCTCCGCCTTGCGGCTTCGGCCCTGGGCTTCCGCCGGTTTTTCCGGTCGGTCCCACGCCTTTGCGGGTTATCTCAGCCCTTCGGATGAGAATATCCCAGCGCGGGAACTTGTCATAGGCGAGGGGTCTATTTACTGCCATTCGCAAACACATAAATATGATGAGCGCAGCGACGCCTCCGCGGCCCTTTTCTGGCGCCGCAGCTGGCACCTCGTGAACCCCTATCTGGAAATAGCGCGTCCCGCCAACTGCGTGCTGACTGCGGTCGGCGTCGCGGTCGGCGCGTTCGTCGCGGCCGGCCCGGAGCTGGCGGGGATGGCACCGCAGCTGGCGCTCGGTTGCAGCGCGGCAATGGCGTGCGTCGCCGGGGGCAACGTGCTCAACGACTGGTTCGACCGCGAGAGCGACCGCGCCAACCACCCGCAGCGGCCGCTTCCTTCCGGGCGGCTGCAGCCGGCGGTGGCGCTGCGCTGGGCGCTGGCGCTGCTGGCGGCCGGGCTCGCGGCGCTGGCGGTCGGCTGGCAACTGGGCCTGCTCGGCGCGCTGCCGCTGGCGATTGCCGGCGGCGGCTGCCTGCTGCTCGGCAGCTACGAGACCGCGCTGAAGGCGACCGGGCTGCCCGGCAACGCGCTCATCGCGCTGCTCTCGGGCGCCGTGTTCCTCTATGGCGGCGCGCTCACCGGCGACCCCGGCCCCGCGCTGTGGCTCTTCACGCTGGCGGTACTCGCCTCGCTCGCGCGCGAAATCGTCAAGGACATCCAGGATCTGGCGGGCGACCGTGACCGGCGCACGCTGCCGGCCGCCATCGGGACCGGGCGCGCGCTGGCGCTGGCGGCGGTGGCGCTGCTGGCGGCCGTCGCGCTGAGTTTCTACGCGGGCGCGGGCTTTGACGGCGGCGCGCGCAGCGGCTACCTCATACTGGTCACCGCCGCCAACGCGGTGATGCTCTACGGCCTCTGGCAGGCGTGGCAGGGCGACGCTCGCGCCGGACAGAAACTGCTGAAACAGGGAATGTGGGTTGCGATGGGTGCGTTCATCGTCGGGGCGGGGCTATAGTTTTATAATTGCACAATTATACAACTATATGACCCGGCAGGCCCAATTCTTCAAAGCACTGGGCGACGTGCGCCGGCTACGCATCGCCGGCGCGCTGCTCGAGGGCGAACTCGACGCAGGACAGCTGGCGGCCGTTGCGGGGCGCGATGCCTCGACGGTGTCGCGCCACCTGCGGGTGCTGGTCGAGGCCGGGATTCTCCGACGGCGGCGCGACGGCCGGCGCATCATTTACGCCATCGCCGATGCAGAGATGGCGGGGCGGCTACGGCGCGTCGGAGTCGCGCCGCCCGACGAGGCGTCGCCATTGGGCGACAGCATCCGCGACTTCCTCGCAAGCGGCTGAACGCGCGGCGCCACCGTTATAGCCGGCGCGGACTGCCGCCACGCAATGCACGGCGACCCGCAAGGCCTGGCCGGTGATGGCGAGCGACGCACGCAGGTCGTCGTCGCGATTACGCTGGTGATGATGGTGGTCGAAATCGCCACCGGCTGGCTCACCTCATCGGTGGCGCTGCTCGCCGACGGCTGGCACATGGGCACCCACGCCGCGGCGCTGGGGATTACGCTCTACGCCTACCACTTCACCCGCACGCATCCCGACATCGAGGAGGGCAGCCCGCAGGCGAGCCGCGCCAGCGCGCTGGGGGGCTTCGCGAGCGCGATTGTGCTCGGCATCGTCGCGCTCTACATCGGCTACGAGGCGTTCCGCCACTTCGTCGAACGGCCCGAAATCAGCTACGGGCAGGCGCTGCCGGTCGCGGTCATCGGGCTTTTCGTCAACGGCTGGTGCGCCTGGATTCTGGGGCAGGGCCACGAAGGCGGCGGCCATTCGCACGGTCACTCGCACGACCATTCGCACGACCACACGCCGCGCGACTTCGGCTCGTGGAACCGGCTGGCACAGTCGTACGCCGAGGACTTCGACTTCATCCTGTCACGCCTCGAACGCCTTTTTGCCAGCTCGAAAGACATCGCCGACCTGAACCTGCGCGGCGCCTACCTGCACGTGCTGGCCGACGCGCTCATCTCGGTCTTCGTCATCCTGGCGCTGCTGCTGGGGTGGGCGCTCGGCAGCGGCTTCGCCTACCTTGATCCGCTGGTCGGTATCGTTGGCGGCGTCGTCATCGCGCGCTGGGCGCTGGGGCTGGTCAGCGACTCGAGCCGGGAACTGCTGGGGCTGGAGCAAGCTTAATCTGTCTCCCCGACGGCGGCCTTCCATACGCTGTTCCGAGTGCGACTGCGATATCGAGGCGGGCGTCCGCGTCAAATGGTGCGGCGGCGATTGTTGTTGCTCGCACCTGCCGAAGAGTTAAGCTTCCATCTCCGCCGCGTAGCGACCGTAGCGCGCGGCTCCGTTGAGCCGCGCGCGCTGCACGAACGCCGCCTGCGCCGCAGCGCAATTGGCCGTCGCGCCGCCCCACGCCTGCAGCGCCGACTGCTGCAGCGCGCGGCCGTAGGAGAACGAGAGCTCCCAGGGTCCGCCGCCCATGGCGTTCATCGCGTTCAGGTGCGCCGTCGCCTCGACCTCCGACTGGCCGCCGGAGAGGAACATGATGCCCGGTACCTCGACCGGCACGGTCGCCTTCAGGCAGCGCAGCGTTTCGCTGGCGACCTCGTCGACCCCGGCGCGGTTCGCGGCGTCGCTGGCGGAGATGACCATGTTGGGCTTCAGCAGGATGCCCGGCAAGTGCACGCCGCGGTCCGCGAGCGCCGTGAAAACCTTGTCGAGCGTGCACTCGCTGATTTCGTAGCAGCGGCCGATGGTGTGGCTGCCGTCCATCAGCACCTCCGGCTCAACAATCGGCACCAGCCCGGCGTCCTGCGAGATGCGCGCGTAGTCAGCCAGCGCGTCGGCGTTGGCCTGCACGCAGGAGCTGGTCGGCAGCCCTTCGCCGATGGTAATCACGGCGCGCCACTTGTCGAAACGGGCGCCCAGCGCATGATACTCAGCGCACCGCTCGGCGAGGCCGTCGAGCCCCGCCGTCAGCTTCTCGCCCGGCGCGCCCTCCATCGGGTGCGCACCGCCGTCAACCTTGATGCCGGGGATGACGCCCTGCGACTCGAGGATTTCGGCCATGCCACGGTCGTCGCTCGCCGCCTGGCGCAGCGTCTCGTCGAACAGGATGACGCCCGAGATGTACTGCTCCATCTCCGGCGCGGTGAAGAGTGTCTCGCGGAACTCGCGCCGCAATCCGGGCTCGTTGGGCAGCCCTAGCTGCGCCAGCCGCTTGCCCATCGTGGGAGTGGATTCGTCCGCCGCCAGAATGCCCTTGCCGGGCGCCGCCAGCGCGCGGGCGGTCGCTTCGAGTGCTGCCCTGTCCATGCCCCCCGAGGCTGGCGCAGCTTAAGAGGCTGGCGCGTGCTCGTGACGGATTATTTCGTCGCGGCCGTCGGCGACCGAGATGACGCGGCTGGTGGTGGTCGTCCCGCCTTCGCCCGCCACGGGGCCGGGCAGCCAGCCGTCGCAGACGCCGGTCGCGACGAATACCGCATCGTCCGAAGTGCAGAGCTCGTCGCGCTGCCAGAGCCGGTCGACGTCGTCGCCGAGCATCTCGACCGCGCGGGCGCGGAATTCCGGCTTGTGGAAATGGAGCCGCCCCTCGAAGAAACCGCCGAGCCCGCGCAGCGCAGTAGCGGTGATGACGCCTTCGGGCGCGGCGCCGATGCCGAGCAGCAGGTCGGCTTCGCCGGTCGCAGCGCGCAGTGCGCCGGCAATGTCGCCGTCGCCGATGAGTTGCAGCTGTGCGCCGGCTGCGCGGATTTCGGCCATGAGCTGGTCGTGGCGCGGCCGCTCTAGCACGATGACCCTCACTTCGGAGAGCGGCTTCCCCAGCACTTCGGCTGTTGCGCGCAGGTTGTCGATGACTGGCGCGTCAAGGCTAACGTGGCCGGCCAGCTCCGCCGGGCCGGCAATCTTGTTCATGTAGCAGTCCGGGGCATGCAGGAGCGCGCCGCGCGGTGCCGCCGCCAGCACGGCGAGCGCGTCGGGGTCGTCGCGCGCGCAGTTGTTAGTACACTCGAGCGGGTCAACCGCAATATCGACCGCTATCGCCGCGGGGTCGCCCTGCCGTGAACCGAGCGGCTCGCCAATCCAGAGCATCGGCGCCTCGTCGCGCTCGCCCTCACCAATGGCGACACGGCCGTCGAAGGCGATAGTGTCGAAGACCGCGCGCATTGCGGCTACCGCCGCGGCGTCAGCCCTTTTGTTATCCCCGCAGCCGCGCATGCTACCGGCGGCGATGGCGGCTGCCTCGGTCGCGCGCAGGAACTCAGGTGCCAAGCTTGTAACGGACCCCACGCGCCGCGATTGCGCGCGGTTTTATAATGATGGCTACGGAAGCCCCCTCCAGCATCGCTTCCACGGTGACAAATGGACGACTCTGTCGTCAGGAGCCCTTGTCAGCTCCTGAAAGTCAGAAATTGTTATATAGTCCCCTTGCTTGGCGAGCCGCTCCAGCGTGTCGGCGGTGCAGAGAAGGGCCTGTAGCTTAGCCAGGTAGAGCGTCCGGCTTTTAACCGGACGGCCAAGGGTTCGAATCCCTTCAGGCCCGCCGATAGCAGGAGTGCTAGGCAGGTGGGGAAGGGGTGAATTAATTTGGACAATAAACAACTGTGGCTTCACAAAATGGTACCGGGACATCGAAAACTCGAAGCTGGAGAGGCAAAGAGTGCGCTCGGTGAGCTGAATGTCAGGGCGGAGCAGCTGCCGCGCATCCTGCTCTCTGACCCCGCTGTCCAGGCCATAGATGAAGAAATCCAGACAGGCGACGTCATCGAAGTTTCGCGCAATAACGGACGCGCCGGGATTAACCTGGCGTACCGGCTGGTGGTGGCAGAATGAACATGCGGCCGCTAATCAAATCATTTTTCCGTGGCAAGAGCACTGCGGGACCGAGCGCGGCGATGGTGAATCACCAGCTCGGCTCATTCAATGACTTCCTGCCACACCTCGACAATAGCGCACCGTGGATGCAGCGAGTTGTCGACAACATCACCGTCGGCGCTGACGAGAGCATGCGCGGTTCCATCCGGCTCGAGCTGGGCGACCTGGACGTGGTTGTCAAGCTGGGTGACGTCCGCGTCGGGCGACCAATGATCTACGAGGCTAACGGCTCGCAGTCAGACTCCATCCCGATGATGTCGCGGCTGCGTAACCTCACCTACGCTGCACCCATCCTGCTGCGTTTCACGGTTATCGAAGAGGAAATCGAGATAGAGGATATTGAGGAAGAAATCGGGCTGATGCCGATTATGGTCAAGTCCTCGCTCTGCAACCTGCACCGCAATTCGGTTTACATTCAGGAAAAATACGAAATCGAGTCCACCCCCACGGACGCCGAATATCGCACCATCCTCCAGCAGGAGCAGGAGGACCCAGAGGATCCCGGCGGCTATTTCATCGTTAACGGCACCGAGCGCGTGCTCGTTTGCCTCGAGGACCTGGCGCCCAACCGGGTGATGGTCGAGCGCAATGCGCGCTACCAGCGGCAGACCGAACTCGCCAAGGTCTTCTCGCAGCGAGAGGGCTTCCGTGCCCTTACTGTAGTTGAGAAGAAGAAGGACGGCATCCTGCAGGTTTCGATTCCGGTCGCCTCGGGACAGGTCCCCCTGGTGGTGCTGATGATGGCGCTCGGGATGGAGTCCGCTGACGAAATCATGTCAGCCATCAACGCCGATGACACCACCCAGAATCAGGTACTGGCCAACATCGAGGAGATTCACCAGAGCGAATCGGTCTTCACGACTGAAGAGGCGCTACAGTATCTGGAGCGCCGTTTTGCCGCCGGCCAGTCGAAGGAGTACCGGCGCAAGCGCATCAACTACATCATCGACAATACCCTGTTGCCGCATCTCTCGACCAGTCAGGAAGTGCGCGGCAAGAAGGCGCTTTTCCTCGGCCGGATGGCGCGAGAGGTGCTCGAGCTGGCGACCGGCAGTCGCAAGCCGGACGACAAGGACCATTACGCCAACAAGCGGCTCAAGCTGGCAGGCAACCTGATGGAGGAGCTGTTCCGCACGGGTCTGCAGGCACTGCTCAACGATATGAAATACCAGATGGAGCGCAATTACGCTAAACGTAAGGATAACCGGGTTCACAACGCCGTACGGCGTGACGTGCTCACCAACAAGATTATGCACGCCATGGCGACCGGAAACTGGACAGGCGGCCGCGCCGGCGTGTCGCAGCTGCTCGACCGCACCTGCAATATGGCGACCCTGTCGCACCTGCGCCGCGTGATTTCACCGCTGACCCGCAGCCAGCCGCACTTCGAGGCGCGCGACCTGCACTCGACCCAGTTCGGGCGGCTCTGTCCCAACGAGACGCCGGAAGGACAGAACTGCGGACTGGTCAAGAACCTGGCCCTGATGGTTGACGTTTCCGAAAACCTGCCCGATGGTGAGATTCTCGGCACACTGCGCGACCTGGACGTTCAGCCTCTCGAAAAATTTAAGGAGAGCTGGGGCAAGGTCTACTTCAACGGTGACCTAGCTGGCTGCCATGCAGCTCCAAAGGACCTCGTCCTCAAGATTCGGCAGCTGCGGCGCGAGGCGCACATCCGCCATACGGTGAACGTGCGCTACGATGATTCTCTCGACGATGTGATTATAAACAGCGACCCGGGACGCATCCGCCGTCCGCTGCTGGTGGTAGACCGTAACAACAAACTACGCGTAACCGACAAGGATATTGAGAATGCCGGCACGGAGAAGGTGGTCTGGAACGACCTGCTGGAGCGCGGGCTCATCGAGTATATCGATGCCGAAGAGGAGGAAAACTGCCTGATTGCGCTTAACGCCGATGACCTGAAGCGTAACCGCAAGACCCACGCCTACACTCACATGGAGGTGGATCCGATGGTTATCCTCGGCGTCGCGACCTCGAACGTCCCGTTCCCCGAGCACAACTCGTCGCCGCGCTGTACGATGGGCGCCGGCATGTCGAAGCAGTCGCTCGGGATGGGGCAGTCCAACTACCGGCTGCGTCCCGACACGCGCGGCCACCTGATGCACTACCCGCAGCAGCCGATGGTCCAGACCGAGGCGATGCGCTACAATACCCTGCGAGTCCGACCCGCAGGGCAGAACATGGTCGTGGCGGTGATGAGCTACCACGGCTACAACATGGAGGACGCGCTGATTTTCAACCGCGGCTCAATTGACCGTGGCCTCGGTCGCTCCAGTTTCATGCGCTCCTACATCTCCGAAGAGCGACGCTACCCCGGCGGTCAGGAGGACCGCTTCGTGATTCCCGGCCCCGACGTACGTGGTGCGCGCTCCGAAGAGGCGTACTTCAACCTCGAGGAGGACGGGCTGATTTACCCCGAAGTCGACCTGCGCGGGCGCGAGGTGCTGATTGGCAAGACCAGCCCGCCCCGTTTCCTCGCCGAGCCGACTGATTTCCTGACTCCGCAGAAAGTGCGCGAATCGTCACTGACGGTACGCCATGGCGAGAAGGGGACTGTCGATTCAGTGATGCTCTCCGAGACTGAGAGCGGTTCGCGCATCGCACGTATCCGCGTGCGCGACCAGCGCGTCCCGGAGCTGGGCGACAAATTCGCCAGCCGGCACGGGCAGAAGGGAGTCATCGGCCATATGGTGCCGCCGGAGGGGATGCCCTTCACCGCCACCGGTATCGTCCCGGACCTTATTATCAACCCGCACGCGATTCCGAGCCGCATGACTGTCGCCCACGTGTTGGAGATGGTAGGTGGCAAGCTGGGCGCCATGCGGGGCAGCCTCATCGATGGTAGCGCCTTTTCAGGTGAGAAGGAGGATGACCTGCGCGGCGAACTGGCTGGTCTCGGCTTCAAGCACACTGGCCGTGAATCGCTCTACGACGGACAAACCGGCCGCCGCATCGACGCCGACATCTTCATCGGCGTCATCTACTACCAGAAGTTGCACCACATGGTCAGCGGCAAACTGCACGCCCGCTCACGAGGGCCGGTGCAACTGCTGACGCGGCAGCCGACCGAGGGGCGCGCCCGCATGGGCGGTCTGCGGTTCGGTGAGATGGAGCGCGACTGCCTTATCGGTCACGGAGCGGCGATGGTCATCAAGGACCGGCTGCTCGACGAGAGTGACAAAACGTTGCAGTATGTCGACAGCCGTTCAGGGCACATTTCCTACATGGACCGGCGCGGCGTGTTGACCTCACCCATGGGCGACAACACCGCCATCTATCCCGTGACGATGTCATATGCGTTCAAGCTACTGCTTGAGGAGCTGAAGTCTCTGGGTATCGCGGCGCGATTGCGGCTGGAGGACCTCTCATGATTCGCCACATGATTCCCAAGCGCATCTGCAGCATCGATTTCGCGCTCATCGGGCCGATGGAAATTCGCAATCTCTCGACCAGCAAGGTCATCACTGCCGACACCTACGATGATGACGGCTTCCCGATTCCGATGGGGCTGATGGACATGCATCTCGGTGTTATCGAGCCGGGACTGCGCTGCAAGACCTGCAACCGCAAGCTGGACGAGTGCCCCGGCCACTTCGGCCATATCGACTTCGCGATGCCGGTCATCCACTCCGGCTACTCCAAGGTCATCAAGGACGTGCTCTCGTCAACCTGTTCCGATTGCAGTCGGCTACTGCTGCCGCAGGAGCGCATCGACCACTACACCTCGCTGCTCGAGAAAATCCACGAGTCAGAGGCGGGAACCACGGTCACGATGCAGGAACACATCCGCCGCGCCATTCGCGAGGCGGTCAAGGCGAAAACGTGCCCGCACTGCACCGAGGCGCAAATCAAGCTCACACTCGACAAGCCGACCACCTTCCGCGAAGAAGGGCGCAAGCTGACTCCCAAGGAAGTGCGCAGCCGGCTCGAGAAAATCCCCGCAGGCGACCTGCGGACGCTCGGCTTCAACCCTGAAACCACGCGCCCCGAATACATGGTGCTCACCGTCCTGCCGGTCCCGCCGGTCTCGGTACGCCCCTCGATTACCCTCGAGAGCGGCGAGCGCTCGGAAGACGACCTGACTCACAAACTGGTCGACGTGCTGCGTATCAACCAGCGGCTGCGTGAGAACCGCGACGCCGGTGCGCCGCAGCTCATCGTCGAGGACCTGTGGGAGCTGCTGCAGTACCACGTCACGACCTATTTCGATAACCAGACTGCCGGCATCCCCACCGCGCGCCACCGCAGTGGGCGGCCGCTGAAGACCATCATCCAGCGGCTGAAGGGAAAGGAGGGGCGCTTCCGCTCCAACCTGAGTGGAAAACGCGTCAACTTCTCGGCGCGCACCGTGATTACTCCGGACCCCTATCTGAGCATCAACCAGGTCGGCGTCCCCGAAATGGCGGCGCGCGAGCTGACCGTCCCGGTCCGCACCAACATCCACAACCTGCAATTCATGAAGTGGCTGATGAAGGAGAACTTCGACCCCAGCGACCCCGAGCGCTACATCCCTGGCATCAATTACATGATTCGCCCCGACGGGCGACGCGTCAAACTCACCGACGAAAACTGGGAGTTCAATCTGGAGCGCCTCGAACCGGGCTTCATCGTCGAGCGCCACCTGATGGATGGCGACATTGTGCTGTTCAACCGGCAGCCGTCGCTGCACCGCATGTCGATGATGGCGCACGAAGTGCGTATCATGAAGGGCAAGACCTTCCGCATCAATCTCTGCGTCTGCCCACCATACAATGCCGACTTCGACGGCGACGAGATGAACCTGCACGTCGTCCAGTCCGAAGAGGCGCGCGCCGAGGCGCGCATCCTGATGCGGGTGCAGGAGCACATCCGCTCACCCCGTTTCGGCGGTGCCGTGATTGGCGCTATCCACGACCACATCACCGGCATGTTCCTGCTGACCCATGGCGACGCGAGCTACGACCGCGACCAGACCGTGCGCATCCTGTCGCGCATCGACTACCACGGCGCACTGCCGAAGCCAGCCTACCCCAAGGCGACCGGCGGCCCCAAGTGGTCGGGACGGCAGATTTTCTCGGCTCTACTACCGGATGACATGAACCTGGAGTTCAACGCCTCAGTCTATTTCCCCGAGCGCAGCGTGGAGGAGAACGACGACCTCGACACGATTGTCGAAATCCGTAACGGCGAGATGCTGCGCGGACCGGTCGATGGTCGCTCCATCTCCGCCTTCAAGGGCATTATCCTCGAGGAGATTTCGCGCCTTAAGGGGCCGAGCGCGGCACGCGAGTTCATTGACCTCGTCACCCGCCTCGCCGTCGGGGCCTTGATGGAGACTGGTTGCACGACCGGGATTGACGACGAAGATATCCCGCCGGAAGCCATCCTGCAGATTGAGGACGCCATGCAGGGCGCCATGAAGGGCGTCAACAAACTGGTCACCTCCTACAACAAGGGCAACCTCGAGAGCATGCCGGGACGCAGCCTCGAGGAGACGCTCGAAGTCGAGGTTATGAAGAAACTGGGACAGGCGCGCGACAAGGCAGGCGACATCGCCGGCTGGCACCTCGGTATGGACAATTTCGCCGTCATCATGGCGCGCTCCGGCGCGCGCGGCAGCATGCTCAACCTGTCACAGATGGCGGGCAGCATCGGCCAGCAGGCGGTTCGAGGCGAGCGGATTTCGCGCGGCTACGAGAAGCGCACTCTTTCGCACTTCAACCAGGGTGACCTGGGTGCTGCGGCGAAGGGATTCGTCCGCTCCAGCTACAAGCATGGACTGAGTCCGACCGAGTATTTCTTCCACTCCATGGGTGGCCGCGAGGGGCTGGTCGATACGGCCGTGCGCACCTCGCGTAGCGGCTACATGCAGCGGCGGCTGGTCAACGCGCTGGAGGATTTGCGCGTCAAGTATGATGGTACTGTCCGCAACACGGCTAACACCGTCATCCAGTTCAGCTACGGTGAGGACGCTGTCGACCCGACCCGCTCCAAGTTCGGGGAAGGAATTGACGCCAACGACATCGTCGAGGCAGTCGCCGGGGGAGGCAAGTAATGGCGCGTAGCGACACTATCCGCGCACTCGAGCGGCGTGGCATGGCGCGGGGACTGGCGGCCAAGGCGGCCGACGCGGGCGAGCAGCTCGGGACGCTCAAGAAAGCGAGCCTCGCACAATTGCGCAAGCTCTTCAGCTTCCGCGAAATACTGGAAGTCATCGAGGCGGTCGGCAACCACAAGGTCGACCGCGAAGAGGTCGTTGCAGGCGCACTCGAAGAGGAGAAATCGGGCGATGGCCCCTTCTCGGCCGATGCTGCGCTGCGAAGGGTCGAAAAGAAACTGGGTGTAATCTGGTCACTGCCTGACGGTTACACGATTGAGGCTATCAACAGGCATGTCGCCTCGAAGGGCGAGGTACTGCTGGGAGTCGCATTCCCGATTAATGCCCGGCAGTTCCGCTACCCCTTCAGCGGCTACGTCTACCTCAAGGAACACCACGGCATTCGCTACCTGTCGATAATCTCGGAAGTGCTCTCGTTCGACCGCCCCGGGACTCCCGAGGAAGAAGAACTGCTGCTGCCGGCACACGCCGAGGAGCCCTATGTTACCTTCCTGCGCATCGAGCGGCTGGTGCCGCTACCGCGCACGCTGCGGCTGGAGGAGTTTCACAAGATGGACGGCACGCCCGTCCGTTCGGCACGCAACTACACGCAGGTCGAGGATTCGTTCGACCTTTCACGCGACCGACTGCGCTTCGAGCAGGAGCGCATCGACGCACAGAAAGTCTACACCGAGCTTGGTTTCTCCGAGAAGACGGCACAGGGGCTCTTCACTGGGGGACTTTATCATCCCACGCAAGCAGCGGCGGCTACCAACGAGGAGCTGAAGGACGCCGACGTCCCGATGTCGCGGCTGGAGGAGTTCCGCAAGGCGGTCGAGGAGGCTGCCGCGAAGGCACTGGCCGAGCCGGCCAAGGCACCAACCAAGGGAATCGAGGTCGCCGACCTTGAGGAAGAAGAAGAGACCGGGCGCAAGCTCAACCCGTTCCGCATCCGCGCACTCAAGCTGGCGAAGGGGCTCCCGAGCCACTATGTCGAGGAAATCGCGTGCAGCGCCGAGAAGGGGCGGCTACAAGCCAAGGGCGTCAAGGCACTGGTCGCCACCTTCAGCGAACAGGTCGCCGCGGAGGAGAAGCTACAGCAGGCGCTCGCGAAAGCGAAGGCAACGCTGCCTCAGGGCATCGTGCGACAACTGGCTGAGAATGCGGCTGGTCGCAAGCTGAGCGCGAAGCAGTTTGGCGAAATTGTGAAGTTGGCGCTGGCGCAGTATGGCCTCGCGCAAGTCGACGCTACTGAGGCGGTCGGTATCCTCGCAGCGCAATCAATTGGTGAGCCGGGGACGCAGATGACCATGCGGACATTCCACTACGCCGGTGTTGCCGAAATGAACGTTACACTGGGACTGCCGCGGCTAATCGAGATTGTTGATGCCCGCCGCGAACCCAAGACCCCAATCATGGAGGTCTACCTCGAGCCGCAGTTCGCCGCCGACCGCAAGGTGGCGCTGGACGTAGCGGCACGGATTGAGGCGCGGTCGGTCAACAGCCTGGCGCGTATCCGCACCGACATGACCAACCTGCGGCTGATTATCGAGCCGGACCCGAAAGAGATGAAGGCGTGCATGCTGACAGATGAATTGCTGGCGGCGCGCATCAAGAAACAGGGGAGGCTGCGCTGCCTGATGACTATCGAGAACGGTGAAATTGTCCTGACCGAAAAGGAGCCGTCATTCAAGAAACTCTACATCCTGGAGGACAAGGTGCGCCGGCTCAAGGTAGCTGGTATCGCCTCGATTTCCCGCGCTATCGTGCGCAAGGATAAGGACGAATACGTCATCTTCACCGAAGGTTCCGACCTGAAGGCAGTCCTGGCGATGCCGGAAATCGACCCGACCCGCACCAGCAGTAATTCGGTCCACGAAATTGCCGAAGTGCTCGGAATCGAGGCGGCGCGCAACTCCATAATTCATGAGCTGAACCAGACGCTGAACGAACAGGGGCTCTCGGTAGACTTGCGCCACAACCTGCTGGTCGCTGACGTGATGACCAACACCGGCCGCGTCAAGGCAATTGGCCGGCACGGGATTTCTGGTGCGAAGACCTCGGTCCTCGCCCGGGCCGCCTTCGAGATTACCTCTACCCACCTGCTACTCGCCGGCCTCTCCGGAGAGTCGGACGTCCTGACTGGCGTCGCCGAGAACATCATCGTCGGCCAGCCGGTCCATCTCGGCACCGGCGCGGTGAGCGTTATCTACAAACCCGGGAAGGAAGCCTGATGGACCTCAACAAGGCGCTGCGCAAAGCTATCGCCACCGGCGAAGTTAACCTTGGCGCCAACCAGTGCTGCGAGGCAGTCACCAGCGACGGGGCGCGGCTGGTGATACTGGCGAACAACTGCCCGGCCGGGGTGCGTGAGGCCGTCCTCGAGGCTGAAACGGACGTTTACCAGTTTGATGGAACCAACTCTGACCTCGGTGCCGCGTGCGGAAAGCCTTTCCCGGTCTCGGCAGTGACCGTTCTGGAAGGCGGCAGTTCCGAAATCCTGAGACTCAAACCCAACCTCTGAGGGTTACGTTTAAGCCGGGCCTCAGGCTGCCCTGACGGGCATGGATTTTCCCCTCGACCTCAGCGGCTTTTCGCGGCTGAAATTACCACTTGAACCCGAGATTGACGAAGCCGGACTGGCGCAGCTGGAGAGCGATATTGCGCTGCTGCGTGACGCCATTATCGCGCTGACCGCAATCGCCCGCGCGCGAGGCCTTGGCGGTCACACCGGCGGGCCGTACGACATTGCTCCGGAGGTGGTGATAGTCGACGCACTGCGCGACGGCGGAGCCGCGATTCACCCCGAGTTTTTCGACGAAGCGGGACACCGTGCCGCACTGCAGTATGCACGCGGCGCGCTGCGGGGTGACTTGCAGCCAGAGCAGCTGCTGCACTACCGCGAATACGACTCGGGGCTGGCCGGCCACCCCGAGAAGGAATTGCTTGACTGCATCGACTTCTCGAGCGGACGGCTCGGCCACGCGGCGGGGCACGTCAACGGCGTCGCGCTCGCCCATCCCGGGCAGGGGATAGTGATGTTCGGCTCCGACGGCTCGCAGATGGAGGGCAACAACGCGGAGGCGGCGCGGCTGGCGGTCGCCAACAACCTCAACGTCAAGTGGATTATCGACGACAACAACGTCACGATTGCCGGCTACCCCGACCGCTACCTGCCGGGGTTCGACCTTGGGCGCACTCTCGGGGGGCAGGGCTTCGCCGTCTTCCCGGCCGACGGTGAGGACACCCGCGCACTGCTGGCCGCGATTGTCGCCGCGCTGCTCCACGACGGCCCGGCCGCCGTTCTTTGCCGCCGGGCCATGGGGCCGGGCGTCCCGCAACTCGAAGGGACGCCACAACTGCACGACGTCATCACGCTCGCTGCGGCGCGCGAGTACTTCACTGCGCGCGACCACGGCGCAGCGCTAGCGCTACTGACTGAAATCGAAGGCGAAGCGGCTGCGCCTCCGGCAGAGCTGCTTGGCGGTGGCGCGCCGGAAGCGTGCCGCAAGCAGTTCGGCGCTTCGCTCGCCGCGGTGCTGGCAGGGCTCTCGCCCGACGAGCGGCAGCGCGTCCGCGCCTTCGACTCGGACCTGGAGGGGTCGGTTGGCCTGACGGCTATTCGCGAGCAGTTCCCCGAGTGCTTCACCAGCGGCGGGGTACAGGAGCGCGGCAACCTGCTCGCCGCCGCCGGCTTTGGCTCGCAGCCCGGCTGTCAGGGGGTCTTCGCTACCTTCTCCGCCTTCCTCGAAATGGTCATTTCCGAAATCACGATGTCGCGGCTCAACGAGTGCGACCTGCTCTGCCATTTCTCGCACGCCGGGGTTGACGCGATGTCCGATAATACGTGCCATTTCGGGCTCAACAATTTCTTCGCCGACAACTACGTCGAGGCCGGCGCGCCGACTGCGCTTTATTTTCCGGCCGACGTCCACCAGATGGACGCCGTCGTGCGGCGCGTCTTCCCCGAGCGGGGGCTGCGGTTCATCTTCTCCAACCGCTCGAAGCAGCCGGAAATCCTCGGCTCGGAAGGCGAGCCGATGCACGGCGATGGCTACGAATTCGAGCCGGGCCGCGACGAAATCGTGCGCGAGGGCGACGCGGGCTGGATTGTGAGCTACGGCGACATGCTGCACCGCTGCCTGCACGTCGTCGAAACGCTGCGCGCCCAGGGCGTGGCGGTGGGGCTGGTGAACAAGCCCACGCTCAACGTCGTTGACGAAGACATGCTCGCCAGACTGGGCAAGGCTCCTTTTATACTGGTCGTCGAGAGCCTGAACCGGCGCACCGGCCTCGGTATCCGCTACGGCAGCTGGCTGCTCGAGCGCGGATTCGCGCCGCGCTACGGCCACATGGGCACCACCCGGCCAGGTAACTGCGGGCAGGCGGAGCAGATTGCGCACCAGCGGCTCGCGCCGGCCGATGTGGAGGCGCGCGTCAGGGAACTGCTGGCGGCCTGAACCCTGCTGCCATGGAATTGATGCGACTCGAAAGCGCCGCTGCCAAAATCCTCGCTGTCGCGACCGACCGCGGAGCTGCGCTGCGCGAAATCGCGCAGCTGCTCGATTCACGCGTGGAGCACTACGACTGGATCGGCTTCTACCTCGTCGACGGGCGAGAGCTGGTGCTGGGGCCATACGTCGGCGCGCCGACGGAACACGTGCGCATCCCGTTCGGGCGCGGCGTCTGCGGGCAGGTGGCCGAGAGCGGCGAGACGCTGGTCGTACCCGATGTGGCGGCCGAAGCCAATTACCTGTCGTGCGGCAGCGCGGTGCGGTCGGAAGTTGTCATTCCAATTCACGCCGACGGCATGGTCGTCGCGCAGCTCGATATCGACTCGCACACGCGCGACCCCTTCTCCCGGGCCGAAGTGGAGTTCCTACAGCGGCTCTGCGTGCGGCTGGCGCGACTCTGGAGCGAAACTTAATTAGCCGCGACCGCAGCGCGGGAGCCGATGGTGCCCCGGGGCAGCGGCGGCTCAGCGACCGATTTCCCGTCAGGCCACACGCGGCTGCCGACGGTGACCAGCGCCTGCTCGCCGAACTGCACCGCGCTGGCGAGCAGCGCGGCGCCGGCGACGGGGCGGTGCGCCCGCTCCGGGGGGTCGAGTGGGTTGTGGACCAGCAGCTCGGAACCGCGCAGCCCGGTCACCAGCGCCCAGTGTGGAATCTCGTCATCCTCTTCCGGGAAGAGCGCGGTCGAGACCAGCGCCAGCACCAGCCGTTCGGCGGTCAGCGCGGCGCGGATGTCGGCGGCCCCCGGTTTTCGCCGCTCCTCCGTAACGCCGTTGCGCGCGCAGAGCCGCTGCTGCATGATGTGGAAGAACTCCAGCGTGCCGGGGTCGATGCCGGCGACACGCTCGTGGACGCGCTCCATCAGGCCGAGCCCGTCGGCGGTCGAGATGATGTGCGGCCGCAAGCCTCGCAGAGCGAGCGGTGCCGCGAGCCCGTAGCGGCCGCAGCCGCCGATTTCGACCGCGTTGGTCTCGCGCCACACCTCGACTTCCAGGTCGCGGTCGAGCGGGCCGGCCAGGTTGAAGTGGCCCAGCGCCATCAGCGCGCAGGCGGCGCCACAACTGAAGTCCATCGTCTGCGTGTAGAAGGGCGCGTCAATCTGCACGGGGCGGCAGCGGCGGCCGGTTAATCAGTCCTGCGACGCGAAGTTGATGGTCACCTCGGCGATGTCGGTCGAGTAGAGCGCGGTGCGAATCAGCGATTCGAGCGCCATGAAAAGCGGCAGCGCTTCCTCCGGGGCTTTCGCGGCGCGCTGCTGCAGGTAGCGCTGGCAGCGGTCGCGATACGCCTTGCCGCGGTCAATAATCTCGACGGCGCTGCCCGCCTTCAGCCCACTGAAGGAGACCATAGCCTCCTCCAGGATGGCGCCCGCCTGGTCTGCCAGCTTCAGCAGCTTTGCGTCCGGTTGCGGCAGCGTTTCGGCCGCCTCCGCCAGCCGGCAGGCGTGGTCGCCGATACGCTCGAGTGCGCGTGCGACATGCGAGAAAAACTGGCCATGCGCCAGCCCGCCCGCGACCTTCTCCGCCAACTGGACATTTTCCAGAGTCATGTTGAACTGCCGCTCGATGAACCAGTAAAGTTTGTCTGCTTCGCGGTCGCGGTCGCGCACCTCGGCCGCCTCCATCCCGGAGCCGTGTAGCATCTGCACCGCGTCGTCGTACATTGCGCGCACGATGCGGTAGAACCGCTTCACCGTCCGGTCGAACGGCAGCGCCCCGGGGCTGGTGACGTCGTTGAGCAGGATACGGCTCGCCTCCTCCTCGACTATTTCCATCCCGATGACGCTGGCCGAAAACTCGCGGATGGTCGAGCGCTGGCGTACGCTGAAGCGGGCCTCAGCCTCGGCCGAAATCTCGGTCGTGCCGGTCAGGTAGATGCCAATCAGCCGCCGGAAAAGATGCGCATCCACCTCGTCACGCACCCGCAGGCTGCGCTGCTTTTCCCATCCCTGACTGCTGGCGCGGGGGTCGACGACCAGCGTGCCGTTGGACTGCGGCACCAGCACCACCTCGGCGCCCCGCTGGAGTCCCACCTCGTCAACCCACTTCCGGGGCAACGAGACCGTGATGGTGGAGCCACCGGTCAGTTGCAGCTTCCTGCTCTCCATCATGCCGGGAGCAGGCCGGGGGTTTAGTGGCTTGCCAGCGGCAACAACGAGTTGGCCGCGTGTTCGGTGGCGTTGGCGACGTCGTCCAGCCGCTGCGCGACGCGATACATATGCGCCGCTGCGAGCGGCGCATCATCGCCGTGCGAGAAGACGTAGGCGGCGGTCGCCGCCTCCTTCTCATCCGCCTGATGCTCGAGCAGGTTGACGCTGGCAATTAGCTGGTGCAGCTCTTCCTTCACCTTCGTGGCGAAGCCGGATTCCATCAGCTCCTGCAGCTTCTCGACAGCCTGCGCGTATTCATTGACGGTCGCCTGCACCGACTTCGCCTGCGCCAGCAGCAGCTTGCGCGCCTCTGCGTCGGCAAAGAGCGGCCGGAAGGAGATAATTTCGGTGACGTTCTCGGCGTAGTCGGCGATACGGTCCTGCCGTGAAATCATGTCGAGGAAGACTTCTTTCGAGATAGCGAGCCGTACGCTGCCGCGCATCACTCCGCGCAGCTCGTTTTTCAGGCCGTCGGCCTCCAGTTCAGCGTTCGAAGTCGCCGCAATCGCCTCGGCGGTATCGCCATCCTCGCAGGCGAGCGCGACGCAGCGTTCCATGTGCTCGACGGTTTCAAGCGCCTTGGCGGCGTGGCGGTAGTATGCCTCGAATACGCTGGGGCCAACACGGCTCTCGAAGAACTTCATTCCGCGCCCCCCATCTCGATTTCAACCCGGGGTCCCGCCTTGATAGAGTGGTAGAGCAGCCAGACAATGGCGGCCAGTATCAGGCTGACCGAGACGATGAAACGGGTTTCATCCAGCCCGAAAATCAGGTAGAGTACTACTGCCCCGATGCCGGCGGCCGGGATGCTGGCGACCCAGCTGGCGGCAATCTTCCCGAAAACGCCGAAATCCACAGATGCAGTTCCCCTTGCCAGCCCGACCCCCACCACCGAGCCTACAAGGGTATGGGTAGTGGAAATGGGCACCGCCAGGAAAGGCAGGGAGAATAAGAGTACGACAGTTGCGGCGGCGAACTGGGCCGCGAACCCGCGCGTGGGAGTGATGTGGGTTATTTTCTCGCCAATCGTCTTCATCACGCGATGGCCCCAGGTGGCGATGCCAATGACGATGCCAGCGCTTCCCAGCAGCACCAGCCAGAGCGGGACCGAAGCTTCGGGGCTCAGCACGCCTGCCTGGTAGACCTGCCAGACGGCCGCCATCGGCCCGATGGCATTGGAGCGGTCATTGGCACCGTGCGCGAAGGCGACGTAGCAGGCGGTGATTATCTGGAGCCAGACGAAAATCTGCTCGACCCCCGCGTAGCCGCTCTCCTTGAACTCATAGTTGCGCAGCAGCAGGTAGAGCGCAAGGCTGGCAAATGCCCCCAGCAGCAGCGCTATCTGCAGGCTCGGCTGCGGCAGGCATTCGGCGACTGCGGCCATGAAACTGGCGTCGACGGCGCAATCCCTGGCCGGCAGCCATGCGGCGGGCAGCAGGTACTGGAGCGCCTTGAACTGGAGCGCCAGTCCCAGCACGAAAAAGGTCGGGAAGGCGAGTATTGGCGCCATCCAGCGGGAGCGCTGGATAGGGTCATCGGACTCCATAATGGTCATGCGAATGACCATGAAAGTCCCGTAAGCCAGCACTCCACCCAGCAGCGGGGAAATTACCCAGCTCAGAACTATCTGGCCGACTTTGTGGAAATCGACCAGTGAAGGGTCAATGAAGAGACCAAAACCGATGATGCCACCAATGATGCTGTGCGTCGTCGAGACCGGCAGCCCGTAGCGCGTGGCGACCGTAATCCAGAGCGCAGCCGCCAGCATGGCGGCGATGAAGCCATACTGCAACTCGCTGGAGAGGCTAGCCATCTCCTCCTCGGAAATAATCAGCACTCCCTTGCGCACCGTATCGGTGACAGCGTCGCCGGCGAAGAAGGCACCGCAGAACTCGAAGACCGCCGCGATGATGATGGCGTTGCGCAGCGTCAGCGCCCCGCTCCCGACGCTGGTGCCCATGGCATTGGCGACGTCGTTGGCGCCGATGTTCCACGCCATGTACGCTGCTACCGCGATGGCGAGCAGTATCATCAGTTCGAGTCCAAACATTGGCCGGTGCTGTTCCAGGGGTTAAATAAATATTTCCTATATAATCTATATAGATTATCTATTTTCAATATTGGCGAGCAGCGCCTCCACTCGCGCCCGAATCTCGTCCCGCGCTGCGTGGAACGGCGCCAGCGGGTCGCCGCCCGCCGGCACCGCTACCGGGTCCGCTATCGGCCAGTGCTCGCGCTGCGTCGTGGGTGACCACGGCAGCGCGACGCACTCCTCCTGCGCGGAGCCGCAGAGCGTGACGGCGATGTCGGCATCGCACCGCGCTGTCGCAGAGAGCGGTTTCGACCGCTGCGCGGAGATATCGACACCCGCCTCCGCCATCGCCGCCACGGCACGGCGCGAGAGGCCAGCCGGCTGGGTGCCGCCGCTCTCCACGGCCAGTTCCGGCGCCAGGTGGCGCGCCCACCCCTCGGCCATCTGCGAACGCGCGGCATTTCCGGTGCAGACGAAGATGATTTGCATCGCGGCTCGACTGTGCGGTGCGCCAAAAAACTGCCGGTTGCTCGTCGACAGGAGCCTGTTCCACCACCCCTTGGTTTCCTGTGGAAAGGTGGTACAGCAAGCTGCTTTTCCACTCGCTACCTAAATCCAAAAACTTTAAAAGGTGGAACCAATGGCGCCGGGCTTATGGTCTATCTTACGCCTAAGACCACTCGCGGGCAGCAGTACTGGTATCTCGTCAAGTCGTTCAAGTTCAATGGACGCGTCGAGAAAGTGCAGCATTACCTCGGTTCCGAGGAGCCCGATGAACGGGAACTGGAGCGTCTCAAAGCTATCCACGAGCCGGAGCTGGAGCTCGCCGCGGTCGAGCGTATGGCGAAGGCGTCAGCCGATATGTTCCGCACGCCTTACCTCGATACGAAAGCGCTGAAAGGGCTCGAGCGACTGAAGTTCCTGCGGCGCGCGCTGAACAGACTGCAACAGGACCGCAAGGCGCGCGAACGCGAAGCAGAACAGTCAGAGCTGGCGGCGGTGCACGGCAACCTGATGCTCACCTCCGAGCCGCTGGCACCCGAGCAGACCGAGGCGATACTGTTACACGACCGCGCGCCCGCGGGAATCCCGCTGTCGCGCGTACTCGAAGTGCTCGCGCTACGACGACTCCACCGCGAGGTGGGCGAGCGTGTCGCGCGACTCGACCGGCGCGCCATCCTCAAGCTGCACCTCGAGGTGCGCGAAGGGCAGGGCGACGGCGGCCACCTGCGGCAGGACAGCGCCAGCCTTCCCGGCTCGGCCTTCGTCCCACCGCCGCCAGTGCTGATTGAGGACGAGCTCGACGCGCTGCTCGAGTGGTGGCACGACCCGTCGCCGCTACACTCGTTCGAACGTGCGACGCTGTTCCACCACCGCTTCCTGCAACTGCGGCCTTTCGAAGCTGGCAACGGCCTCGTGGCGCGACTGCTACTCGAGGGGATGCTCGTGCGCGCGGGCCTGCCCGCACCCATGTGGCAGCGGGAAGACCGTTCGCGCTACCTCTCGGCACTGGTCGCGGGCGACCGCGGCGACCGTGGCCGACTCATCAGTGGATTCTGGAAAGCATACCGGCAGCATCACCGTTCCGGTGTCAGGGGAGAGCTCGCGGCACTGAAGACTGAACCGCGCCAGGCACACCTGGAGGCTTTCTGATTGCAACTTCTCGAACTCGAGTTCGAGAACTTTAAATCCTTCAAAGGCCACGTTACCGTCCCCTTCGGCCCCGGCTTTACCTGCATCACCGGACCCAACGGTTCGGGCAAGAGCAACATCACTGATGCCATCCTTTTCATCCTCGGCTCGCGCTCGACCAAACTGCTGCGCGCGCGGCGGCTGAACCAGCTGATTTTCGGCTATCAGGAAGGGAAGAAATCGCGCAGCGCCGCGCAGCACTGCCGCGTCAGCATGGTCTTCAACAACAGCGACCGCTTCCTCTCCATCGAGAGTGACCGGGTGCGCTTCACCAAGGGAGTGAGGCTGCGCGGCGGCAAGCCTGCTACCTACTACCGGCTCAACGGCGACACCTCCTCGGCGGGCGAATTCGAGGCGCTCTTCTCGCGCGCCGGGCTCTACGCCACCGGCTATAACATCATCCAGCAGGGCGACGTCACGCAAACCTCGCTCATGTCAGGCACCGCGCGGCGGCGCAAGCTGGAGGACGTCGCCGGGATAACGGCGTACGACCAGCGGCTGCGCAAGACCCGCTCGGCGCGCGAGCATGTTGGCACCGACCTGACGCTGCTCGACGAACGCATGCGCGAGGCGCAGCGGCTGCTGCGGCAGCTCGAGCGCGAGAAGCGTGATGCCGAGCGGCTTGAGGTTATCCTGCAACAGTTGCAGGAAAACGAGCTCCAGCGCAAATGGCGCCGCGTACTCGACCTGGAGGCGGAGCTGGAGTCACGGCGAGGGCTGATTGCGCGCCACGAAAAGGAACTGGGAGAGCTCGTGGAAGAGCTGAAAGAACGGCAGACTGCTATTGGAACTCTCGAAGACGATTATAAAAAGGTGGAAACCGATATTTCTGACGCGGGCGGCGACCGCGCACGCGAGTTGCAGGAGCTGCTGGACCGGGCGCGCGTCAGCCAGGCGCTGGCGCAGAGCAACTCCGAATCGGCTGGCGCGCGGCTCACGGAGCTGGAGGGCTCGCGCCGCCAGCTTGAGGGCTCGCGCAAGGCTGCCGCGGCGGAGCTGAAAGAGCTACGCGAAGCGCTGGAAGGAGCGCGCGCAGAGGCGGGCGAACTGGATGCGCGAGTCGCGACAGCCTCCGGGGAACTGGCGCGACTCGAAGCTTCCGCTGCCGACGGTTCGCAGGAAATCTCTGGCCAGCGCGACGCCCTCGATGCGCTGAGGCAGGCGGCGGGCGAGCTGGAGATGCAACGGCATCGGCTCGAGGGCGAGCGTGAACAGCTTGAGCGACAGCTCGAGCTGGCGCGTGAGCGACTGGAGCGGTCAGAACTGCTCCTGAAAGCGGCACGGGAGGATTCGGCTGACGCCGACTTCCAGCTACAGGACCTCGAACTGGGGCGCAAGTCTGCGGCCGATAACCTGCGCAAAGTCTCCGCCAAGCACGGCAAACTGGTGGGCGAACTGGCGCTGGCGAGCGACCGGCTGGAACGCATCGAGGGCGAGCTGCGCGAAGCTGCGCTGGCGCTGGCGGCCGAAGAGGCGGCTACGCGCGCCCGCGATGAAATCGGCGGCTACGCGCGTGCGGTGCAGTCGGTACTCGCGGCGCGCGATGCGGGCGAGCTGGACGGCATCGTCGGAACGATTGCCGAGCTGGGGCAGGTGGATGAGGAGCATGCGCTGGCGCTCGAGGTGGCGGCTGGCGCGCGGATGCAGTCGGTCGTCGTCAGGGATGACGCTGTCGCGGCGGAGGCGATTGCGTTCCTGAAACAGCGCAAGCTGGGGCGGGCACGCTTCCTGCCGCTCAATCGGCTGCGCAGATATCGCCCTAGCGCCAACGCACTGCTGCTGGTGAAGCAGGCTGGCGCAATCAACTTCGCGCAGGAGCTAGTGCGGTTCGACCCACGCTACGCGGACGCTTTCGGCAACGTCTTCGGTGACACGGTAATCATGCGCAACCTCAGCGAGGCGCGCACCCTCCTGGGCCGGGGCCGCATGGTCACACTGGCGGGCGAGCTGCTCGAGGCGGGCGGCGCAATGGTGGGCGGCTCGCCGCCCCGTTCGGGAATCCACTTCGGGACCGGCACCCGCGACAATCTCGACGAACTGGTGGCGCGCCTCAGCACTGCCGAGGCGAGCAAGCTCGAGGCGAGCGCCGCGGTGCTGGTGTTGCGCGAGGAGCTGGCAGAAGTGGCGCAGGCAAAGACAGCGCTCGAGAGCGAGTGCTCGACCACCCAGACGCGCGTGACTGACTACGATGAGCAGGCGTCGAAATCAGCCGACGGACTGCTACAGGCGCAGCAGGCGTTCGAGACGCGGCAGGGGGCGCTGGCGGCGCTCGAGGGTGAGCTGGGCGAGCGCGAGACTGCGCTGGGCGAGCTGCAAGTTACGATTACCGACCATACCGGGAGCGTGGAGCAGGCGGCGACTGCGTTGCAGGATCTGACCGGAGGCGTGGCGGCCGAGCGGCTGGCGCAGCTCCAGTCGGCGCTCGGGCGGCAGCGCGAGATGCTTTCGGAGGTGCGCGCCAGCGTGGCGCGCTTCGAGGCGGCCGAGGAGCCCGCCGCGGGCGAAGAGCAGCGGCTGGCGAGTGAACTGGAACAGAATCTGGCAGAGCAGAAGGAGCAGCAGTCGTTGCGGCGCGACGAGCGCGAGACGGCGCGCAAACTGGCACGCGAGGTCAAGGAGCTGAAGGCCGAGGAGGATACCAAGTTCCGCGAACTCAATGAATTGCGCGACCGGCGCGACCGGCTGCGCGACGAACTGGCCGAGGCGCGCACAATGCTGGCGCAGCGCGAGGAATTCGGGCGCGGGCGGCGGCACGCTACCGACGAGCTGAAGATTGAAGTCGCGACACGCGAGCCGAAGCTGGCCGAGGCGCAGCTGCGGCTGCCCGAAAAGGCAGAACAGCCGCCAAAGGTCGGCGGCAGCGAGCAGCTGGAGGCGCAGCGCGAAACACTCGAAGGGCAGCGCGGGCGGCTCGGCAACGTCAACATGCTTTCGCTCGAGCATTACCGGCAGGAGGAAGAGCGGCTGGCGCGCATCCGCGAGGACCGCAAGCAGCTGCGTAAGGAGGTGCGGCGGCTGGAAGCGCTCGAAGCCAAAATATCGGCGCGCAAGCTCGAGCGGTTCAGTGAAGTTTATAAACACATCGACGAGAACTTCCAGTCCACTTTCACCGACCTGACTGGCGGTGGCAAGGCGTGGCTGGAGCTGGAGAAACCGGAAACGGTATTCGATGGTGGTGTCTCAATCAAGGCGCGCATGCCGCGCAAGCGGCTCTTCCCGGTCGAGGCGCTCTCGGGCGGCGAGAAATCGCTCGTCAGCATGGCTTTCATCTTCGCCATCCAGCGCTACGACCCGAGTCCGTTCTACCTGCTCGATGAGCCGGACCAGAATCTGGACGGCGTCAACACCGAACACATCGGCCGCGCGATTGCGTTGCAGTCGGCTGTAGCGCAATTCCTTGTCGTGAGCCTGCACCACGCCGCGCTGCGCGAGGCGGCGCACGTGATTGGCGTCTTCATGGCCGACGACGGCGTCTCGCACCTGCACCAGATTCACGATGTTGACAGCTTCATCGCTTCGCTGCCCGCCGAGGAGGTGGCGGCGTGAGCCTGGTCGAGAACCACCTGCTGTTCCACAAGGCGATTGTGGGCGGCGACACTGAGCGGGTTGACGGCTACCTCGGCCTAGCGCAAGCTTCCGAGGCGGGAGCCGAGATCATCGCTATCGAGGACCCGCTGGCACGCAGCATAGCGGTGCTGTTCCAGCTGGTGCGCGAGCATGAGCTGGACCCGTGGCAGCTCGACCTCGGATTTGTGCTTCAGGAATACCAGCAACACGCGCTGCGCGCTGACGCGCTCGATTTCCCGCTGGCGGGCGCCATCCTGGGCTGGGCCTGGGACGTGCTGCGGCTACGCTCGGCGGGCGCGGTCGAGGCGAGCGAGCCGCTCCCCGAGCCGCAGGCGGAGTGGGATCCGTTCGATTTCGGCTGGGAGCCGACTTACGGCGAGCGGCTCGAGATAGCCGCCGAGCCGCCGTTGGAGGAGACGGTCCGTTTCCGCGGCGAGCGGCGGGTGACGCTGATGGAACTGGTTGGTGCGCTGGAAGAGGCGCGACAGGTCGAGCTTGAGCATCGCGCGCGACTGGCGCGACGCAAACAGCTGCGTGAGGAGCGGAAGACGGTGCTGGACGACCGCGCCAGCCATCTGGGCGATAAAATCCACACTGACGACCCCATACTCTACAAGGAGCAGGTGTGGCAGAAAATCAGCGCGCTGAACGGCAAGCCGATTCCACTCGGCCAGCTGGTTGACGCCCCCGAGCGTTCCAGCGTTGTGCGCACCTTTGTCGGCTCGCTCTTTCTGGCGAGGGAGGGTCGCATCGACATCCAGCAGAAGGACCTGCGCAGCCACTCGATTTACATCCGCAACCGGGAGGCAGCGGGCTGAGCGCCGTCGCGGCAGAGGCAGCGCTATTCTCCGCTGGCCGGCCGCTGACGCCGCAGGAAGTCGCTGAGGCAACTGGGATCTCCCGCAAGGCGGCCAGCGCAGCGCTGGAGGAGCTGGTCGCCGCCTGCCGCGAGCGCGAAGGCGCGCTGGAAATCGTGCAGCTGGGCGCCAAGTATGCACTACAGTTACGCCGCGACGCCATCGAGTATGGTCGCCGACTGGCGCCGCAGGAAATTCCAGGCTACCTGCTGCGGACGCTGGCGCTGGTGGCGCACGAGCAGCCGATGCTACAGTCCGAACTCAAGCGCCGCATGGGCGACCGGGTCTACGAGCACGTCGGCGAGCTGCTCGAGCTGGGAATGCTTGAGCGCGAACGGAGCGGTCGCAGCTTCGCGCTCTCCGTGACCGAGGCGTTCGACGAGTATTTCGGCATCAGCGCCGCGACGCAGGCAGAGCGGCGCGCTTTTCTGGAGCAGGCGCTCGGCGCCCCGTGAACGGCCCCGGACTGCTCGAGCTGCTGGTCATTGGCCTGCTGGCATGGCTGCTGCTCGGCCCGCAGCGACTCGCTGAGGCGGCGCGCAGTCTGGGCGTCGCCTGGCGGGAATTCCGCGGCTACCGCGCTTTCCCGCTCGGCGCGCCGGGCGCGCGCGGCGAGGAGGAGCAGCTGCGCGCGGCGGCGGAGCGGCTGGGAATCGCGACCGACGGGCTGGACGAGAGCGGGCTGCGCGTGGCGCTGCAGGCGCGATTGTCCAAGGATTGAACCACAAAAGACCATAGCGGAGCGGTAAGCTACAAATATCCGGAGCGGTGCGGGCGACGTATGCAACGCTTCATGGCGCTCCTGCTGGTCCTGATGCTGCTGCCGGCGTTTCCGGTAGCGCAAGGGGCCAACGACGCGCGGTCCGACACTGACCGGGGCTACCTGAGCGAAGCGTGGCGCGCCGGCCTCGGTAACGGGCTCGGCTCGCTGAATTCGATTCGCGTCGCCGACATTGACGCCGACGGCGAGGACGAAATCCTGGTCGGCAACGCGCAGGGCTACCTGCACATGCTCGACTGGAACAACTCGCTCAACGCGTGGGTGGAGGGCTTCCACAGCGTCGACCTCGGCGGCTCGGTGAAAGGGATGGACATCGCGCAGCTTGATGACGACGATGCGCTCGAGATTGCGGTTGGCTACAACTGGAACGGCGACGCCGGCAAGGTGCGCATCATCGACGGTAGCACCCTCAAGGCAGAGGCCAACTGGTCCTCCGGCATCTCCTGGTCGCACACCGAGTGGACCGAGGGGTGGCCTTACGGGCTCGCAATGGGCGACCTTGACGGCGATGGGCGGGCGGAGCTGGCAATGGGTGCCGACCGCGGCTACCTGTGGGTCGTCGACACCGATACTCCCGAGATTTACGTCGGCCGCGACGTTACCTTCGACGAGGCAGAGTGGTATCTCGACCTCTCCGGCTCTTCGGCCTTCAACAAGAACACCGAGAACGTCTGGGGCGTCGCGATGGGGCAGTTCGACTCCGACGCCGCAATCGAGATCGCGGTCGGCTCGAAGCAGGGCTGGGTCGGTATCTTCGACGGTGAAACCGAGGAATTGCAGTGGAAGAAGGACATGGATGGCAACGACAACACTGACTCCCTGGTCTACGGGATGCTGGCGGCCGACCTCAACGGCAACGGCATCGATGAGCTTATTGTGGCGCAGCAATCGAAGCTCTCGGTCTTTATCGACGGCGACCGGGACGAGCAGGCCGACGAGACCGGAATCAATTCCGGCTACGGGCTGGCGGCGGCCGACCTGTTCGGGTCGGACCGCAACGAGCTGGTGGTGACCGACGGCAGCGGCAATGTCTACATCCTCGGGCTGAGCGGCACTTCGCTCACAACCTATCAGGAGTGGAATTCGGGGCAGGTGATGAACACCGGTGCCGGCGTCGCGATTTCGTTGACGCACGACAAGCCCTGGATTGTGCATGGTGGCGACGCGGGAATCCTGGTGGCGTGGGAAGTCACCTCTTCCTCGAGCCACGCGCTGGCGTGGGACTCGACCAGCGACAATAACGGCGGCAGCACACTCTACTCGCTTCCGGGCGGTAACACGCGTGGCATCGGCGCCGGCAACATCGATTCCGACCCGGCGATAGAAATCCTGGTCGGCAGCGGCGCTCGCCGGGTGTACGCCTTCGACGGCGTCACCCACGCGGTCGACTGGGTCAGCCCGGTACTGGACGAGCTGCCAATGGGAATTCAGGTGGCTAACCTTGATGATGATTCTGATAACGAAATCGTGATTTCGACCGGCAATCCGGGCGAGGACCGGCTGGCCGACAGCGACGAGGGGGCCGACGGTCACCTCTACGTCTTCGACCGCAGCGGCAGCAGCTTCACGCAGGCGTTCAAGAGCGGTAATATCGACGCCGCGCTCGGCGTCGCGGTCGCCGAGCTGGATGACTCGAACTACCCCGAAATCGGCGTCGTGACCGGCTACACTCTGGTTTACGCTGGCTCCAGCCCGCCACCCCCCGACCACTTCGGGCGGCTGATTGTTTTCGGCTTCGATGGCTCCAGCTATGACGAGGAAGGCGACAGCGGCGAACTGGACGACCCGGTGCGCGGTATCGCCGCGGGCGATGCCGATGACGATGGGGGGGCCGAGTTTGTAATCGGCACCCGCAGCGGTGAAGTGCTGGCATACCATCGCAGCGGCTCCGACTACGTGCAGGATGGCTCGACCATCGACACCGGGCGGGTCGACGCCTACGGGATTGCGATTGCCGACCTCGACGGCGACGACGCTACCGAGATTATCGTCGGAACCGGCAAGGAGAGCAGCGAGAAGAAGCCGCTCATCCAGGTCTACCGCGGGTCGAACCACGCTAAGGAGTGGGAGAAGGAAGTCGACACCAGTTCACTCTGGGGTGTCCTTGGGGCGGACTTCGACAACGACGGGGTGGTCGAGCTGATTTACGGCACCAGCGGCGGCGAGCTCTTCACCTACGACGGGGAGACCAAGGACTTCGAGGCCAAGACCAGCGCTCTTTCGGGGCAGACCGGCCACTACGGCAATATCCGCATGGCGAACCTCGACGGCGAAGGGGCCAACGAACTGGTGGTCGGGAGCACCGCCTACCTGTGGATATTCACCGCCGAAGGGCAGACCAATAACCCTGACCTCGCCATCGAGGGCGGTGACATTCTCGTTACGCCCGCGGAGCCAACTGAGGATGATGACCTGACGGTCAACATCACGTTGCACAACTACGGCGGCGCTGCCATCAGCGACTGGCGGGTCAAGATTTACGACGGCGACCCTGACAGTGGTGGCAACAAGATTACCGAGTACACCTGCCAGTCGGGCGAGCCCGACCAGCGCGACGGCTGCCGCACCATCCCGGCGGGCGAGGCGGCAATGTTCGAGGTGTTCTGGAGCAGTCAGTGGACGACTCCCGGCTACCACGAGCTCTACGCCAAGGCGGAGGATATCCAGAGCCCGCGGCAGGAGACTCGCTTTTCCAATAACAAGGGCTACACGACGGTCGAAATCGAGGAGATTCCCAATGACGCGCCAGTAGTCAGTGCGTTCCTGGACATCGTGACTATATGGGTTGACGAACCTGTTCGTATTGACGCGGGTGACTCGTACGACAACGAAACTACGGAGGGGCAGGCAGACCGTGACTACGGCAGCGGCGCAACGATGGAGTACCGCTACTCTCCCGATGAAGGGGGAGGCTGGTCCAGCTGGATGTTCGACTACACCCGCGACCTAGATTTCACGGAGCCTGGCGAGAAAGAAATGAAAGTGCAGGTGCGTGATGAGCGAGGCAAAGAATCCGAGGTGATGATACTCATGGTGACGGTAAAGAGCAACTCGGCGCCAATAGCCATGCTCGCCGCCAACACCACTTCGGTCACGCTAGGCGGCTACGTCACCTTCGACGCCTCCGCTTCGAATGACCCAGACGACCGCGCTGACCTTGAGTTCCGCTTCAATCTGGGTGACGGCGTCTATTCAGACTGGGTCGAAGAGGGCGAGACCGTGCGGCTCTATCGCAACGCGCTGTTTGACAGCCAGGGCAACCTGCTCGAGGGCGCCGGCGAGCAGCCGCTGCGCGACGACTCGGGCATCATCCGCGTCTTCGCGCTCTCGGCGGGGCGGCTGATGGAATACCGCGACAGTCAGCTTACGGGTGATGGTTACAACTACACCCTGCCTGCCAGCAGCGAACAGACCAACTACATGGCGCAGGTGATGGTGCGCGAACTGCCGCGCGCCGCAGGCGACGAGTCGATGCTCCAGAGCTCATGGTCCCTGGCGGCGATGGTTACGGTACTGCGTCCCGACAACGTGCTGCCGACGGCAGTCGCGCAGGTCGGCATCTTCGTCGAAGGCGTTGGCACCTGGTCCGACACGCAGATTTCGGCCAGCACGGGCGAGGCCGTCGGTTTCTCGGCGGCCGACTCGACCGACCCGGACGGCGACGATTCTGCACTCGAATACGACTGGCGCGTGGTCGACAGTCGCGGCGTCCAGTTCAACCTGCTCAATGACCGAAATTCTCTTACCTTTACCAAGTACTTTAGCAACCCGGAAACCTACGTCGCGACGCTGACCGTGACCGACGAGCGGGGTGGCGTGTCCACCGCAACGGTGCAAATCGTGGTCAAGGCGGCCGCGACCACCAACGGCGACGAGGAGGAGGGACTCGACCTGATGAAATTGCTGGGGCTGGTGCTGCTCGGCACCATATTGGTCGCGGGCGGAGCGATGGCCGTCGGGCGGCTGCGCGGCGGCGGTGGCGACGAGGAGTTCGACGACGTCTCGGGACCACTCGAGCTGGCGTGCCCCTCGTGTCAGAGCACGATTGCGGTCCACACCCCGCAGCGGCCAATCCAGGTCGGCTGCCCCATCTGCCAGTCGCAGTTCATCTTGCGCGAATAGATGCGCATCGGTCGCCTCGAGCTCGGGGGCAGCTGCCGCGTGATGGGCATCCTCAACATCACCCCCGACTCGTTCTACGACGGCGGGCGCTACGACGCGGTCGAGGCGGCCATCGCGCGCGGACGCGAAATGGCCGCCCACGGAGCGGACATCATCGACGTCGGCGGCGAATCGACCCGCCCCGGCGCGCCGGCCGTCCCGGAAGCGGAGGAGCGCGAGCGGGTCGTGCCGGTTATCGCGGCGCTCGCCGCCAAACTCAAGGTTCCTGTCTCGATTGACTCGCGCAAGCCAGCAATCGCGCGCGCCGCGGTCGCGGCGGGCGCCGCGCTCATCAACGACGTCGGCGGGCTGCGCGACCCCGAAATGGTAGCGGCGGTCGCCGAGCTCGGGGTGCCGGCGGTGGTGATGCACATGCGTGGGAGCCCGGAGACTATGCAGCGCGACCCCGACTACGACGAAGTCGTCACCGACGTGAGGACATGGCTGGCGGAGCGCGTCGCCGCGGCCGAGGCCGCAGGCGTCGCACGCGACCAGCTCATCGTCGACCCCGGCATCGGCTTCGGCAAAACGCTCGACCACAACCTGGCGCTAATGGCGCGGCTCGACGAGTTCCGGGGCACCGCGGGCGGCGTGCTGCTCGGCGCCAGCCGAAAGTCATGGCTCGAAGCGCTTTCGGGCGCCGCGCCGGAGCAGCGGCTGTCGGGCTCGCTCGCCGCAGCAACCGCCGGCGCACTCGCTGGGGCGGACATCGTGCGGGTGCACGATGTCGTCGCCACGAGGCAGGCTATTGACGTCGCAAACGCGTTGCGCGAGTTTAAATAACGGTCGTCGGAGGAATTATCCCAGCTTATGCATCGCCCGCAACGCGTCGCCGAACTCCACGAGCGCTTCCGGTACCGCGATACCCTCAATCTCGGCCGCGAGCGAGAGTCCGGCGTCCTTCTTCGCTTTCCAGGTTGCTGAGTTGAACTCGACCAGCGCTGCTGTGAGCGCGCGCAGTCGGTCGCCTTGTGGGGCTCCGGCGGCGAGTTCCGCCAGCGGTGGCGCGGGGAACTCGCGCTGTTCGACGGCGCTGCGGCCGTAGAGCGTCTCCGACAGGAAATGGCAGAAGAAGGGACAGATGGGCGAGAGCATCACCAGCAGGTCGTGCAGTGCGCAGTGCAGCGTCCACGTTGCCGATGCGTCGCCGTCGTAGAGCCGCTGCTTGGCCATCTCGAGCCAGTGGCCCGGGAAGAGCCCGGTGCCGAACTGCTTCAGCGCCTGCGTGCCGCGGAAAATGTCGATGGCGCGATAGCCACGCTCGACCGTGTCGAGCACTGCCGAAAACTCGGCCAGCAGCCAGCGGTCTTCGGGCGCCAGTTCGGGGCGCTGCGCCATGTCGGGCACGGGGAATTGCGACGCGAAGCGCGCGACGTTGAAAATCTTGGTGAGCACGCCGAAATACTTGGCCTCGATTTCCTCCGGGTTAATCTGGAAATCGTCACCCACCTGCGCGTCGCACGCCTTCCAGAGCCGGAAGCACTCGGAGCCAACTTTGTTGGCGCGCAGCGTCACCTGCTTGCCGCCCGGGCCACGGACCTTCCACGAGCCGGTACGGCCGCCAGCGCCGCACTCGAGCACCGATTCGGCGTCGATGCCGTTGCCGAGCGACTTGGACATCTTGCGCCCCCACGGGTCCATTCCCAATCCATCAATCCAGACGTTGGCGAAACCCGGCCTGTCGAGCAAGAGCGCGCTCTTGAGCAGCGTGTAGTAGAGCCAGGTGCGCACGATTTCCTTGCCCTGCGGGCGCAGTGTCGTCGGGAACGCACGCTCGAAAAGGTCGTCGTCGCCAAGGTAGCCGCTGACGAACAGGTTCGAGTTCGACGAGTCCATCCAGGTGTCGAACACCTTCTCCTCACCCTCCAGTTCCCCCAGCTCGCCCGCCAGCGCCCCGTAGCTGCCGAGCTCCTTGCGGCTTTCGCGGTCCAGCACAGTCGAGCCGGCGGGCGGCGCTTCGCGCCACGGCTGGACGTAGCTGCCGGCGGGCGGCAGGACGACGCGGCTGCGGTCGGCGGAATACCAGACCGGGATTTCGGTGTGGTACCAGCGACGGCGCGAGACCGGCCAGTCAATGCTGATGCCCTCCATCCAGTCGAGCAGGAACTGCTTGTTGCGCGGCGGAACGAAATTGATTTTGTCCGCCAATTCGCACATCCGCTCCAGAATGTGCGTCTGCCGCACGTACCACTCCTTGAGCAGGATTATTTCAATCGGGTTCTTGCCGCGCTCGGAGACCGGGATTTCCTGCTCGCGTTCGACGCTCACGGCAATGCGCCCTTCCGCCTCGAGCAGCTCGGTCGCGCGCTTCCGCGCTTCCGCCACCGGCAGGCCGGCCAGCGGCCCCGCGACGGCAGTCATGCAGCCATCAAGGCCGATGGCGGCGAACGGCTCCAGCCGCATGTCGCGGAAGACCGCGACGTCGTTCTGGTCGCCGAAGGAGCAGACCATCAGCACCCCGCTGCCGAACTCCATGTCGACGCTGGCGCGGCTGCGCACCTCCACCTCGGCTGCGCGGTCGCCCGCGGGGAGCGGCAGCCGCAGCTTCTGGCCGACAAGGTGTGCGTAGCGCTGGTCGTCGGGATGCACGATGACGACGCCGCAGGCGCATATCAGCTCGGGGCGTGTGGTGGCGATGATGACATCATCGCCACCATCTACGGGCGACCAGCGCACGTCCAGCAGCCGCGTGTTGCGTTGCAAGCGTGTCACCTCCGCCTCGGCGATGGTCGTGCCCTCGACCGGGTCATAGAGATTCGGCCGCAGCGCTTCGACGATTTCGCCGCGGCGGAACAGGTCGACGAAGATGGATTGCGTCACCGCGCGGTAGTCGGCGGCGTCGGTCTGGTATTCGTTCTCGAAGTCGCACGAGAGCCCCACGCGGCGCGCGATATGTCGCATTTCGCGAGTGTAGCCCTCGATGGTTTCGCGGCACAAATCAAGGAATTCGCCGCGCTCCCAGCTGCGCATCTTGCGACCGTGCTTCTTCTCGACGGTGAACTCGACGTTGATGCCGTTGCGGTCGACGCCCCACGGGAACTTGACTTCCTTGCCGAGCAGCCGCTGGCTGCGCGCAATGACGTCAATCATCGAGTAGTGCGCGACGGCGCCGATGTGCCACGTCCCCGACGGGTAGGGCGGCGGCGTATCAATCACGAACAGCTCGCGTCCCGAAGCGGGGTCGAAGCCGTAGCGACGCTCGTATGCGGCGGGGTCGCCGTAGTGCTCGCGCTGGATGCGCTGCTCAAGGTCGACCGACCAGCGTTTCTCGGAAATCCGGAATTCCGGCATTGCGCGCTGCGGACCCTGCTGCCGGTTTAATGGCTTCCCCCAAGTGCTATTATTCCCGCGACACTCCCCCGCCAATGACCGCCGCCCGCGACCCGGTTATCGTCAGCTTCGCCCGCACGCCGCAAAGCAAGTTCGGCGGCGCGCTGGCTGGGGTCAGCGCGCCCGAGCTGGGGGCGACCGCCATCCGCGCCGCGGTGGAGCGGGGCGGCGTCGCGCCGGAAGCGGTCGACGAGGTGGTGATGGGGATTGTGCTCCCGGCCGGGCTGGGGCAGCACCCCGCCCGGCAGGCGGCGCTCGGCGGCGGACTGCCGGATGCGGTCCCGGCGTACAGCATCAACAAGATGTGCGGCTCGGGGATGAAGGCGCTGATGAACGGCGCCAGCGCCATCCGCGCCGGCGAGCATGACGTTGTCGTCGCGGGAGGCATGGAGTCGATGTCGCGCGCACCGTTCCTGATTGGGCGGCGCAAGTGGGAGCCCGATACCGGCAGCGAGCCGGTCGACCACCTGTTCCACGACGGGCTCTGCGACCCCTACCACGACGTTGCCATGGGCTGCACCGGCGACCACGTCGCCGACACGCGCGACGTCAGCCGCGCCGACAGCGACGCCTTCGCGCTCGAATCGCACCGCCGTGCCGCGCACGCCACCGACGCCGGCTGGTATGCGGACGAAATCGTCCCGGTCGCGACTCCGCAAGGCGACGTGACGCGCGACGAGGGCTTCCGGGCCGACGCGTCGGCCGCGGCGCTCGCGGCGCTGAAGCCGGTCTTCGGCGACGACGGCGTCGTGACTGCCGGCAACGCTTCACAGATTTCCGACGGCGGCGCGGCGCTGGTGGTGATGGCGCGCGAAACCGCCGCGGTGCACGGCATCGCGCCGCTCGCGACCATCACGGCGCAGGCGGCGACCGGGCTGGCGCCCATGGAAGTCATGTGGGCACCGGTCCCCGCGGTGCAGCAGCTCTGGGCACAGAACGGTCGCACGGAGGCGGATTACGACCTTTACGAGCACAACGAGGCGTTCGCTTCCGCATCGGTGGCGGTGATGCGCGGGCTCGGCCTGCACCACGCGAAGCTGAACCCGTGCGGCGGTGCCGTAGCGCTCGGCCACCCCATTGGCTGCTCCGGCGCACGCATCGTCATCACGCTCATCAGCGCGCTGCGCCGCACCGGCGGCCGGCGCGGCTTCGCGACCGCCTGCCTGGGCGGCGGGATGGCGACCGCGATTGAAGTAGAGCTATCGTCGTGAAAGCGAAGGCAGCGCTTATATAGGGTCCGTTTTTCGACGCGAGCCGCGCCTGGCTGAACCAGACGTTCGGGGTAATCATCCCCGCACCCCGCGAGCTAATTCCTGCTCGTCGGGGAACGACGTCACGGTTTGCCCGGGAGAGCGCGGTTCTGCGCCTGTCCCTGCTACGGGAGAGCGCAAGCCTGCATATGCCGAAGACACACAAACCTAGACGAGGCTCTCGCGCCTACAGCCCGCGCAAGCGTGCGCGTTCGGAAACGCCGCACGTCTCCAGCTGGCCGGCTGGCGGCAACAGCGAGCCGCAGCTGCAGGGCTTCGCGGGCTACAAGGTCGGGATGACTCACATCATGGCGGTCGACTACCGCCGCACTTCGACCACAGCGGGGCAGGAAGTGCGAATGCCCGTCACGGTGGTCGAGGTGCCGCCGATGTTCGCCGTCGGCGTGCGCGGCTACATTCAGGACACTTACGGGCTGCGAACCTTCAGCGAGGTCTGGGCCGAGGAGCTGGACGAGGTGCTCGCACGGCGGCTGCCGCTTCCCGCGGGACAGGACCGCAAGGCGCGCTGGAAGCAGCTTGAAGAGGCGGACCTGGACGAGGTGCGCATGCTGGTCCAGACGCAGCCGAAGCTCATCTCGGGCGTCCCGAAGAAGAAGCCCGAAGTGATGGAGGTGGCGGTTCGCGGCGGCGACCTGCCAACGCAGCTCGCCTTCGCGAAGGGCAAGCTCGGCAAGGAGGTCGTGATGGCCGACTTCGCCGAGGATGGCGAGATGCTCGATGCGATTGCGATTACGACCGGTAAAGGCTTTCAGGGCCACGTCAAGCGCTGGGGCGTCAAGCTGCTGACACACAAGAATTCCAAGCACCGCCGCATGATTGGTAACCTGGGGCCATTCAATCCCGGCTACGTCAAGCCGACCGTCCCGCAGGCGGGGCAGACCGGCTACCACCAGCGCACCGAGTTTAACAAGCGACTGCTGCGGGTCGGCGACAATCCTGACGATATCAACCCCAAGGGGGGCTTCCTGCACTACGGGCTGGTGCGAGGGCCGTATGCCCTGTTCCACGGCTCGCTCCCAGGACCGTCGAAACGACTGATACGCTTCCGCAAGGCAATTCGATTCCACGGCACCGCGGCCGACTCGAAGGTCGCCCCGGAAATCACGATGCTTTCGCAGGAATCTGCGCAGGGGGCCTGAAATGAAAGTCCCGGTTTACAGCATCAGTGGTAAGGCCGGGAAATCGAAGGCTGTGCTGCCGACCGTGTTTGACGGCCCGGTGCGCACCGACCTGATTCGCCGTGCGGTGCGAACCGCGCAGGCCAACCGCCGGCAGCCCTACGGGGCGATGATTGGCGCCGGTATGCGCCACTCGGCCGAGTGGCCCGGCAAGGGCCGTGGGATGGCGCGCACACCCAGAACCCCCGTCGGACGCGGAGCCGAGGCGCCCAACACCGTCGGCGGCCGCCGGGCGCATCCGCCCAAGCCATCGAAGGAGTGGGGGCTGAAGATGAACGCGCGCGAACGCCGTGTTGCGTTCCGCTCGGCGCTCGCAGCCACCGCCGACGCGACCGTAGTCGCCGGACGCGGTCACCGGCTGCCGGAGAAGGCGGCGACGCCTTTCGTCGTCAGCAAGGACATTGAATCTCTTGCAGCGAAGCACGAGGGCGAGTCGCTGACCCGCCGCGCGCAGAATCTGCTGGCGGCACTCGGGCTCGACGCCGAACTCGCGCGAGGCGCGGAGCGCAAGGTGCGCGCTGGTCGCGGCAAGCGGCGCGGTCGGCGCTACCGCCGCCCGAAGAGCACGCTGGTCGTGCTCTCCGAGTTCAACGGCAGCGAGCGTGCGTTCCGCAACCTTGGCGGAGTCGAAGTCACGACGACGGCGCAGCTCAATACCGAGATGCTCGCGCCGGGCGGCGACCCGGGTCGGCTGATGGTTATTTCGCAGCCCGCGCTCAAGGCGCTGGAGGCGCGACTGTGAGTTCGCATCGCGTTATCCTGAGCCCCCGTTCGAAGGAGCGCGCACTCTACATGCTCGATGACAACAAACTCGAGTTCTACGTTTCTCGCACTTCGACCAAGCCCGACATCCACGCTGCGGTGCAGGACCTGTTCCAGGTCGAGGCACTGAAAGTCAACACCCGCATCACGAAGGAAGGCAAGCTCGCCATCGTCACGCTGACAGCCGACCATTCGGCAGAAGACCTGAGCAACAGACTGGGGATTCTCTGATGGGCAAGCGCATCATGAACCGGCGGCGCGGGCGGGGTTTCCGCTATCGCGCGACCGACAGCCGCTTCAAGGGCAAGGTGCGCCACCCGCGCGCCAAGTCTTCCAGCGGCGTTGTCCAGAAGCTGCTCCACGACCCCGGGCGCTCGGCTCCCGTGGCGCAGGTGCGTGACGGCGATGGCGATTACATGATGCTGGCGCACGACGGGATGCGCGTGGGGCAGTCGGTGGATGCCGGCCACGGTGCCGAAGTCGCACGCGGCAACACCGTCTACATTGGCTCAATCCCCGAAGGGACACGCGTCTACAATGTCGAGCTGCAGCCGGGTGACGGCGGACGGCTGGCGCGCGCTGCAGGGCAGCGCGCGGTCGTCGTCTCGCACGGCAAACAGACGACTGTGCGACTCCCGTCGCGCAAGCACAAAACGCTCGATAACATGTGCCGTGCCACGATTGGCGCGGTCGCCGGCTCGGGCCGCGGCGAGAAGCCGATTGGCAAGGCTGGCAAGAATTTCCACCGCAACCGCTCACGCGCCCGCATCTGGCCCAAGGTCCGCGGCGTGGCGATGAACGCAGTTGACCACCCGCACGGCTCTGGCCGCAAGCAGACCATCGGCATCCCGTCGTCGGTCTCGCGCGACACGCCGCCCGGCCGCAAGGTCGGCCATATCGCGCCCAAGCGCACGGGGGCGAAGCGCTAATGGCCCGCCAGCGCAAGTCGGCGACGCCGAAGGCCGCGCGCAGGCGCGAGCGGAAGAGGCGCGCAGGCGTACAGGTCCGCCGCAAGAAGGAATACACCTACCGCGGGCTGACCGTCGACGCGCTGAAGGCGCTCTCGCTCGAGGAGTTCCTGGAGCTGATGCCGTCGCGCCAGCGCCGCTCGTTCACCCGCGGGCTGACGCGCGAGCAGGCGAAGATAATCTGGGATGCCGAAGCAGACCCCGACGCGGTAATCCGCACTCATCGCCGCGAAATGATTGTAATTCCCCAGTTCATCGGCCGCAAGTTTGCCATCTACGACGGGCATGAGTTCGTCGAGATAGAAGTGCAGCCGGAGATGGTAGGCCACTACTTCGGCGAGTTTGCGCAGACGCGCACACCGCCCACGCATACGGGGCCCGGCGTTGGGGCGACCCGTTCATCCAAGTTTATGCCACTCAAATGAAAGGCTATTCGTTCCCCTACGACCCCGAAATCCATGCCGCCGCGCGCGGCAAGGAGATGGCAATCTCCCCACGCCATGCGCGCGAAATCTGTCGCGCTATCCGCGGGATGGAACTCGAGCGCGCGCGCGGCTATCTCGGGCGCGTAATCGACATGCGCGAGCCGGTCCCGTTCACGCGACACGCCGGCAAGGTGGGGCACCGCAAGGGCAAGGGCCGCGCCGCAGGGCGCTACCCGCGCAAGGCGGCCGCCGCCATCCTGAAAGTCATCGAGTCGGCGCAGAGCAACGGCGAGACGATGCACCTTGACATTGACGAATGGCGCATCGTGCATGTCGCTACGTCGCGCGGACCCGCCTTCGAGGCACGTTTCCCGCGAGCGCGCGGCCGCGCCACACCCAAAATGCGCGAGACCGCCAACGTCGAAGTCGTGCTGGAGGGTATCGAATGACGACTATCGCGCGCGAGATGGTTGAGGAGCGCGTGCGGCGCATGCTGGTCCACGACTTCGTCCGCAAGGAGGTGGCGCGCGCCGGTTTCGGCGGGCTCTCCATCCAGCGCACCCCGCTGGGAACGCACGTCCGCATCCAGGCCGAGCGTCCTGGCATCGTCATCGGCCGCAAGGGCGTCGACATCAACCGGCTGACCGAGGAGATGGAGCGCACTTTCGGCTACGAAAACCTGCAGGTCGAGGCGGCCGAGGTGGAAACCTGGGCGCTGAACCCCGGCGTGATGGCGTCGAAGGTCGCCAACACGCTCGAGCGCGGCTGGAACTATCGCCGTGCGGGTAACTCAATGCTGCAGCGCATCATGGGCGCCGGCGCACGCGGCTGCCAGATTACGATTGCCGGCAAGCTGACCGGTCTGCGGCACCGCACCGAGAAGTTTATCGAAGGCCACATCAAGCACTGCGGCGAGCCCGCACTGGAGCTGATGAAGGTCGGCTACGCGCAGGCGAAGCTGAAGCCGGGCACCATCGGCGTCAAGGTCGTCATCATGCCGCCCGACGCGAAACTGCCGGCCGAAATCACCGTCGAGCCGGCCGCCGTGCCAGAGCCGCCCGCGGAAGCGGCGGACGCCGAAGCGGACGCAGAGGCCGCCCACGAAGGCGAGGCGCAGCCGGAAACGGACAAGGAAGCTGCGGAAGCCCCGGCCGAGGCAGCAGCCGAAGAGCCGCCCACGAAGGATGCCAAGGAGGATTCAAAGTGAGCCGCAAGGCCGCCGCACTGCGCGAGCTGGCGCCCGAGGAGCGCGTTGCGCGACTGGGCGAGCTGCGCAGCGAGCTGATGCACGAGCGCGGTGTCGCATCGATGGGCGGACAGCCCGCGTCGCCCGGCAAGATGCGTTCGCTGCGCAAGCAGGTGGCGCGACTGCAGACCGTGATGCGCGAACTGGGGGAACGCTATGGCTGACATCTGTTCCACCTGCGCACTGCCGGTCGAAATCTGCGTTTGCGAGGATATCGCGCGCGAGCAGCAGGAAATTCGCGTGCGCATCGAGAAGCGGCGCTACGGCAAGCTGATGACTGTACTCGAGGGGCTCGGCAGCGATATTGACATTCCCGACCTGCTCAAGACGTTGAAGACCAAGTGCGCCACCGGCGGCACCTACAAGGATGGTGCCATCGAGCTGCAGGGCAACCACACTCGCAACGTGAAGGTAATCCTGGGCGACATGGGCTTCCCGGTGGGTGACGCATGAGCATGGCTCAGCGCGAGTTCATCGGCCGCCGCGTCACCGTCGCGGAGCACAGCGACCCGTCGCTGCGTGGCCTTGCGGGGACGGTCGTCGACGAGACTCGTGAGACGTTACTGCTCGAGTCCGGCGGGGACCGCAAGCGCGTCGCCAAGCGCGGCGGCAGCTTCGACTTCGACGGCGAGACCGTTGCGGGCGACCGGATCGCGTTCCGGCCGCAGGACCGCACCCGGAGGTGCGCATGAGCAAGCCGCGCGACATCGGCGTCGACGTGCAGCCGCCCGCGCATGAGTGGGACGGCGACATGAACGACCCGTTCTACGGCACGCTCCCCGTACGGGGGCAGTTACTGCAGGGCGTCGTCGTCCGCGCGCGAGCGCAGCGCACGGTAGTGGTCAGGATTGAACGCCTGAAATACGATTCCAAGTACGAGCGTTACCAGCGCCGGTCGTCGCGCATCCAGGCTCACAGCCCGGCCAGCGTCGGCGCGCAGGAGGGGGATGCGGTGACTCTCATGGAGTGCCGCCCGCTCTCGAAGACCAAGTCGTTCGTGATTATCGAGCGGAGGGATGCATGAGGGCGGTCGCCGGCCGGCAGATGCGCGGTCTCCCGCAGGGGGCGCGTATCGACTGTGTCGATAACAGCGGCGCCAAGATAGTCGAAATCGTGACGGTCCTGAACTACAAGGGCGTCCACCGCCGCTCGCCATCGGCAGGCGTGGGAGACATGGTCATCGCGTCGGTCAAGAAAGGCACGCCGGAAATGCGGCGCCAGCTGGTGCGCGCAGTCATCGTGCGCAGCCGACGGCCGTTCCGCCGCCCCGACGGGACGATGGTGAAATTCGAGGATAACGCGGTCGTGCTGACCAACGAAATGGGCGAGACGCGCGGTTCCGGAATCAAGGGGCCCGTCGCCCGCGAAGCGGCCGAGAGGTGGCCGCGCATTGCCGCAACGGCATCTACTATCATATGAGCTCAAAACAACCCCGCAAACAGCGACTCGCCCGGCGTAACGCGCCACTCCACCGACGGCACCGCGAGATGGCGGCACCGCTCGACCGCGGGCTGCGCAAGCGGCAGGAAGAGCGCGGCTACATCTATCCCCGCTCGATTCCGGTCCGCACCGGCGACCGCGTGCTAATTGTGCGCGGCGAAGGGCGCGGCACCGATGGGCACCGCATCTCGCAAATCGACCGCCGCGCACGGAAGGTTTACGTCGACGGCTTTACTTACCACAAGTCGGACGGCACCGAGCTGCAGCGACCGATTGACCCGTCGAACCTGGTGGTAATCAACCCCGACTGGTCCGACGTGCGCCGGAGGCGCATCCTTGACCGCGTCAACGAAGGCGTCGAGTGGACCGAGGAGACTGTCGCCGCGCTGGAAGCGGCCGATGACGATTACGAAACCGAAGTTACCGGTGTCGACCCGCGCGCGGCGGAAGTCGACGACACGGAGGCCGACGCTGACGAAGAAGAGGCTGGCGACGACGAGGAAGCGCAGGACTGGAGCGCGCTCACCGTCCCCGAGCTCAAGGCAGCGCTGAAGGAGCGCAGCCTGCCCGTATCGGGCAAGAAAGCGGAACTGGTGGCGCGGCTGGAGGAATCCGCATGAGCGACCACCTGAAACGCATTACCGCGCCGCGTTCGTGGAACGTCGGCCGCAAGTCACACTTCTGGGCCACCAGACCAGCGCCGGGCCCCCACTCGCTAGAAGGGAGCGTCCCGCTGGTGATGGTTCTGCGCGACTACCTGCACGTCTGCGACAACGCACGTGAGGCGCGGCGGGTGCTCGCTGACGGCAAGGTGATGGTCGACCAGCGCGTCGTGCGCGACCCGAAGCGCAGTGTGGGGCTGATGGATGTTGTCTCGCTGCCCGCGGCCAAGGCCAATTTCCGTTGCCTGCTCGACCACCACGGCCGGCTGCATTTCTCCGAAATCAAGGCGACCGAGGCGAAGTGGAAGCTGCTGCGTGTCGAAGGCAAAACGACGGTGCGCGGCGGAAAGACGCAACTCAACCTGCACGACGGGAGCAACCTGCTCTCGGAGGACGCGGTTGCGACTGGCGACGTGCTGCAAGTGGCGTTGCCGGGCCGCAAGGTGAAGAAAATACTCAAGTTCGGCAAGGGCGCGCCGGCGCTCGTCACGGGCGGTGCTCACGTCGGCACGATTGCGCAGCTGGAAGAGGCTGTCGTAACGCGAAGCCCGCGGCCCAACATCGTCCACTTTGCCGAGTTCGAGACGCTGAAGCAGTATGCGTTCGTTGTCGGTGCCAAGAAGGCGCTCGTCACGGAGGTCTCCGCATGAACGCAATGCGCGAGCTGCGGATTGCCAAGGTCGTCCTGAACATCGGCGTCGGCGAGGCGGGCGACCGGCTCTCCAAGGCCGAGACTGTGCTGGGCAAGCTGACCGGCTGCCAGCCAGTACGCACGCTTTCGCGCACGCAGAACCGCGACCTGGGGCTGCGCAAGGGGATGCCCATCGGCTGCAAGGTGACGCTGCGCGGCGAGAACGCGCACCGCGTGCTGAAGAACGCGCTCTGGGTGCGCGAGAACCGGCTGCCGGCCTACTGCTTCTCCGCCGCAGGCGGACTCAACTTCGGTATTCCCGACTATACGGGCTTCGCCGACGAGAAATACGATCCTGACATTGGCATCTTCGGGCTGGACGTGGCGGTCGCGTTCGAGCGCCCCGGCTTCCGCATTGCACGCCGCAAGGTGGCGCGGCGCAAGGTTGGGCCCAACCACCGGCTGACGCGCGAGGAGTGCCAGGAATTCATGCAGCAGAACTTCAAGCTGGAGGTTATCGCGTGAAGACCAAGGAGCGCACTGTGTTCCGCGGGCGCATCAAGGGATGCCGTCGCTGCGGGCGCAAGCGCGGTATCGTGAGGCGCTACAAGCTACATCTCTGCCGGCAGTGCTTCCGCGACAAGGCGACCATACTGGGGTTCAAGAAATACTCATGAGACACGACCCATTATCCGATGCATTGGTGACCATCAAGAACGCTGAGCGCGTCGGCAAGCCCGATGCGCGTGTTCCCGCGTCCCGCCTGATTGGCGAAATCCTGCGGCTGCTGCAGGAGAAGGGCTACATCACCGGTTTCGAGCGGCTGGAGAACGGCCGCGGCGGTGAATTCCGGGTGCTGCTCAACGGCCGCATCAACAGCTGCGGGGCAATCCGGCCACGATTCTCGGTCAAGGTGCGCGAGATGGACCGCCACGAGGCGCGCTACCTGCCGGCCAAGGATTTCGGCATCCTGATTCTCACGACGCCGCAGGGCGTCATCAACAACGACCAGGCCAAGGCTGGCCACACCGGGGGGAGGCTGCTCGCGTATGCTTATTGAGGAACTGGTGCACACCATCCCGCTGCCGGAGGGCGTCAGCGCCAGCTACGACGGCGCTACGCTCGCGGTCGAAGGCCCGCGCGGCAAGCTTGAGCGCGACTTCAGCCACCCGCAACTCGGCATCCAGCCGGGCGACGGCGCGGTCGTCGTCTCCGGAAAGAAGCTGCGCAAGCGGCAGAAGGCGCTGCTCGGAACGTGGCGCGCGCACCTGTCGAACATGGTGAACGGCGTCGCATTCGGCTTCCGCTACCAGATGAAGGTGGTTTTCGCGCACTTCCCGATGAAGGTCTCCACCAAGGGCGACACCGTGGTAATCGACAACTTCCTGGGCGAGAAGGCGAGCCGGCACGCCGCGATTGTCGGCGACACGAAGGTAATCGCCAAGGGCGATTCCGTCACGATTGAGGGCAACGACCGCGAGGCGGTCGGCCAGACGGCAGCCAACCTGGAGCGCGCTACCATCGTCAAGGGGCGCGACATCCGCGTCTTCCAGGACGGCATCTATCTCGTCTCGAAAGGAGTAATGCATGACGCATAAGCCGAAGGCAAAGCCGAAGCTCGACGGAGAGGCCCGCAAGGCGCTCGCAAAACGCAACGCCGCCAGCCGCAAGCGGCCCGCCTTCAGGCGGCAGAACTGGTTCCGCTACAAGCGGCTCGGCATCGCCTGGCGCAAGCCGCGCGGGATGCACAGCAAAATGCGTACCCGCCGCAAGTATCGCCCGCCGGTGGTTTCGGCCGGCTATCGCGGCCCCGCCGCCGCGCGCGGGCTGCACCCATCCGGCTTCGTCGAAGTGCTGGTGCACCGGCCCGAGGAGCTGGAAGCGCTCGATGGCAAACTGGAAGCGGCGCGCATCGCCGCCACCGTCGGCGACCGCAAGCGCGAAGCGATTGAGGCGCGCGCAGGCGAGCTGGAAATTCGCGTGCTGAACAGCCGCGGCTACGAAAACGATTCTGAAGAGGAAGATGACGCGGATGAGGAGGAAGAGGAATGAATCTCGCCTACCAGCGCCGTGTTGCCGCCCGCCTGCTCAAGTGCGGGCTCGACCGGGTCTGGATTGACGACCGCACCGAAATCCAGGAGCGTATTGGCGAAGCAGTCACCCGCGATGACGTGCGCCACCTGATTGTCCAGAAGTTCATCCGCAAACACCAGAAGAAGGGCATCTCCCGCGGACGCGCACGCCATCGCGATGCGCAGCGTGCCAAGGGGCGGCAGCGCGGCCACGGCTCGCGCCGCGGCCACGGCAAGGCGCGCACGCCCAAGAAGGAGGCGTGGATGACGCGCATCCGTGCGCTACGCGACGAGCTGCGCACCCTGCGGGTAGCGGGCTCGCTCACCGCATCACAATATCGCCACTACTACCGTCGCGCCAAGGGTGGCATGTACAACTCGCGGGCGCACCTGCGCTCGCACATGCAGACCGACGGTGTCGAGGTGCAAAAATGAGGCAATTCCGCCGCCGCCGCGAAGGCGCAACCGATTACCGCAAGCGGCTGGCGCTACTCAAGTCGGGAGAGGCGCGCGCAGTCGTACGCGTCACCAACCGGCAGGTGCTCATCCAGCTGACCCGCTTCGCGAAGCAGGGCGACGAGGTTGTCGCCGCGGTCAGCTCGCAGCAGCTGGGCGCACTGGGCTGGAAAGGCTCCGGCACCAGCGTCCCCGCCGCCTACCTTGCGGGCTTGCTCGCAGCGCGCAACGCGCAAGCCGCGGGCGAGACGCGGGCGGTGCTCGACATCGGCCGCGTCACCCCCACCCCGGGCGGTCGCGTCTTCGCGGTGCTCAAAGGGCTCGTAGATGGCGGACTCGAAGTCCCGCACTCGAATACCCTTTACCCGGGCGAGGAGCGCATCCGCGGCGAACACATTTCCAAGGCGACCGCCAAGCAGGTCGAGAAGGTCTCTGCCGCTATCAAGGAGGCGAAGGCATGAGCCCGCCACCCGTGCGCAGGACCAGCACCAGCCCGCCACCGCGTGGCGGAGCCCGGACTGGCGGCCCCCAGCGCGGCGGTCCGCCCCGCCGGGGCGGACCGCCGCGTGACCGCGGACCGCGGCTGACGCCGGCGCAGCAGCGCCGCAAGGCGGCTTCCGAGCGCGTCGATACGTGGAAGACGAAGACCGAGCTGGGACGCAGGGTCGTCGCCGGCGAAATTACTACGATTCACGACGCTCTCACGGCGGGGCTGCCGCTGCGCGAGCCCGAAATCGTCGACATCCTGCTGCCCGACCTGAAGGAAGAAGTTATCGACATTCACATGGTCCAGCGCATGTCCGATTCGGGGCGCAGGGTGCGCTTCGCCGTGACGACTATGGTCGGCAACGGCGACGGCTGCGTCGGACTGGGTCGCGTCTCGGGCAAGCTGGTGCGGCCGACTATCCAGAAATCGCTCGACCGCGCCAAGCAGAACCTGATTGAAATCCGGCGCGGCAGCGGCTCCTGGGAGTGCTCGACCGCGGTCCCCAATTCACTGCCGTTCACCGTCGCGGGCCGCACCGGCTCGACACGTGTGACGCTCAAGCCGGCGCCGCCCGGCGTGGGGCTGGTGACCAACGACGTTGGCCGTATCATGCTCCGCATGGCGGGCGTCCAGGACATCTGGTCGTTCAGCAAAGGGCAGACGCAGACCATCTACAATTACGCCAGCGCAATGTTCAAGGCGCTCGAGAAGACCGCCAGCACGAAGCTGCTGCCGGGGCAGGAAGAGGCGCATAACATGCTGCTGGGGGCGGCGCCCGCATGACCTGGGCCGTCGTCCGCGTGCGCGGGCCGATTAACGTCAAACCCAAGGCGCGCGAAACGATGCGGTTGCTACGGCTGAACCGGGTCAACCACTGCGTGATGGTCCCCGAGGACGCCACCCATCTCGGGATGCTGCGACAGGTGAAGGATTACGTTACATGGGGCGAAGCCGATGCCGACACCGCCGAGCTACTGCTGGGCGACGCCGGGATGCTGGGCGGGCGCAAGCCGCTCGACAAGGCGGCGCTTAAGGAGGGCGGCTTCACGACGGTGAAGGCGTTCGCGAAGAAGGTTGCTGCCGGCAAGGCGCGGCTGCGCGACGTTCCCGGGCTGAAGCCGGTGCTGCGGCTCCACCCACCCCGCAGGGGCTGGGAGGGCATCAAGCGCTCTTTCACCGAAGGCGGCGCGCTCGGCTACCGCGGTGACGCCATCAACGCGCTGTTGAGGAGGATGACTCGTGGCGACGCGTAAGTCCATGCGGCGCGGCCGCACCCGCGGACGCGGCCACAAGAAAGGGCGCGGCGCCGGCCTGCGCGGCGGGCGCGGCAATGCTGGCGCGCACAAAACCAAGCGGGTGATGTACGAGCGCGTCGGACGCGTCTGGGGCCGTTCCGGCTTCACGCGGCCACCGGCGGTCGTCGCTGCCAGCGCGGTCCTGAACCTGAAGTTACTCGAGGAATCGCTCGACCACTGGGTCGCCGACGGCAGCGCGACGCAGAAAGGGAAGCTGTTCTCCGTCGACCTGGGTCCACTCGGCTTCGACAAACTGCTCTCGACCGGCGACCTGAGCCGCCCCTGCACGATTACCGTAAGCGCTGCCTCCGCCCGCGCCATCCAGAAGGTGGAAGCTGCTGGCGGAGAGGTGCAGCTTGGCTGACGACATTCCGCGTGAGCCGTCGAGGGCCCTCGGCCCCTGTATCGCAATAATCCTGTTCTACCTGCTCTGGTTCCGCTGGAAGGACCCCAGCACCGAGGCGGCGCTGCTGATGGGAGTCGGGGTGACCATCCTGACCTGGCTCACCTACATGGCTTCGTCGTATTCAGGCGAAGGGTCGAAGCTGCACGGACTGGCGCCGATTATCGAGCGCATGCCGAGCATCACCAAGCCGGACGGCCACGTCCATTTCCGGACCAAGATGACCTGGACGCTGGGCATCCTGATTCTCTATTTTGCGCTGACCAACGTCACGATGTACGGCCTCGGCAGCGACACCGTCGACCTGTTCACTCAGTACCGCGCCATCCTCGCCGGAGCATCGGGAAGCCTGATGCATCTCGGTATCGGGCCGATTGTAACCGGCTCGATTATCATGCAGCTTTTCACCGGCGCCAAGATTATCAACCTCAACCTGCAGGACGCCAAGGACAAGGCCATCTACCAGGGTACCCAGAAGGTGCTGGTAGTGGTGATGATTTTCGTCGAATCCATCCCGCAGGTCTTCGGCTTCCTCGAGCCCAGTGCATCCGTCGTCGGCGAACTTGGCCTTACGTGGGCCCGCATGGCGATTATCACCCAGCTGATTATCGGCTCGTACCTTGTGTTCCTGATGGACGAAGTGGTCTCCAAGTGGGGCATCGGCAGCGGCATCTCGCTCTTCATCGCCGCCGGCGTCAGCCAGGCGCTCTTCACCGGCACCCTCAACTGGGAAGCGGCACCCGGCTCGACCGGCCCTGACGCACCGCCGACCGGGACTATCCCCATGGTCATCTGGTACATCATGAATTCCTCGTCGCGCGAGCTGATGCAGGGCGGCTACGAGGCGATGCTGCTGGCGCCGCCCAACCCGGTCGTCGCGCTGGTCGGGACGCTCATCGTATTTTTCGTCGTGGTCTATGTCGAGTCGTCGCGCATCGAACTGCCGCTGGCGCACGGGCGCGTCCGCGGCGCGCGCGGACGCTACCCCATCCGGCTGATTTACGCCAGCAACATCCCGGTCATCCTGATGGCGGCGCTGCTCGCCAACGTCAATATGTTCGCGATGCTCTTCTGGTCGCATCCCACGATGTCCAAGTGGCCAATTATCGGGCATAACTGGATGATTGGCGCTTTCGATACCAGCCAGGGCAACCCGGTCCCGACTATGGGTGCTGCCTACTACCTCAACCGCATCAACGGCATGCAGGACTGGTTCCTGCCGCTCGCGAGCCCCAAGTATGAGAGTTACATGATCATTGGCGGCGTAAGCCACGAGCCGTACCAGCTGGCGCTGCATATCATCGTCTACATGGGAGTCATGATTCTGGGTTCGATGATGTTCGCCAAGTTCTGGATTGAGACCACCAACATGGGGCCACAAGCGGTCGCCAAGCAGATTCAGGGCTCGGGAATGCAAATCCCCGGATTCCGACGCGACCCTCGTATCGTCGAGAAGGTGCTCGAGCGCTATATCCCGACGGTGACTGTCTTCAGTGGCGCCATCGTGGGGCTGCTTGCTGCGGGAGCAGACATGGTCGGCACGACCGGCCAGTCGTCCGGTACGGGGGTGCTGTTGACGGTCGGAATCATGATACGCATGTACGAGCAAATCGGCAAGGAGCAGATGATGGAAATGCATCCGGTCCTGCGACAGTTCTTCGGTGAGGAGTGATGACTCGCGTCATCGGCGGCTCGACCATCGGTGAGGGCTGCTTCCTCGACTCCGACGTCGTCATCGGCTACCCGGCCGGCGACGAGCTGGCGCTGCTCGGCAGCGACCGCGAAGCGGAAATCGCCGGCGCGGCCGTCGGTGACAGGTGCACGTTGCGCTCCGGGACGCTCTACACACGCGCGCGGCTCGGCAGCGGCGTGCGCAGCGGCCACGGCTGGCTGGTGCGCGAAGATTCCACCGTTGGCGACGGCTGCCTTATCGGGACGGGCGTCACCGTCGACAACGACTGCCGCATCGGCGACTATTGCAGCTTGCAGACCGGCGTCTACATTCCCACCGGCTCGCGCCTCGGCGACCGCTGCTTTCTCGGTCCGAACGCGACGCTTACCAACGACCGCACCCCGCTACGGACCGACTACCGGCTCGAGGCGGTGACGCTCGGTGACGACGTGACCGTCGGTGCCAACGCGACGCTGATGCCCGGCATCAGCATCGGCGAGGGGGCTTTCATCGCCGGCGGCGCGGTCGTGACACGTGATGTGCCGCCATGGAAAATGGCGGTCGGCGTTCCAGCGCGGATTACGGAGCTGCCGGAAAACCTGAAGAAGCCCAACCGGCTCGGGGAGTGATGGGCGTCGTCGTCGTTACCGGTGTGCCGGGGGTGGGCAAGTCCACCGTCATGGCTGGCGCCAGCGAAGCGGGCTACGGAATCGTCAATTTCGGCGATGAGATGTTCGCCGTGGCGCAGGCCGAGGGCGTCGCCGACCGCGACCAGATGCGCACGCTGCCGGTCGACGCGCAGCAGCGAATGCAGAAGCTGGCGGGCGAGCGAATTGCGGCGATGGGCGACGTCGTCGTCGATACGCACGCCTCAATTCGCACCGCGCAGGGGTTCATGCCGGGACTGCCCGAGTGGACGCTGCGCGCGATGGCGCCGGCGATTATCGTGCTGGTCGAAGCCACTCCGGCCGAGATTGCCGGACGCCGTGCCAGGGATGCGTCCCGGCAGCGCGACGCCGACGACGTCGCGCTGCACCAGTCGGTCAACCGTGCCTTCGCTGCCGCCGGCGCAGTCATGGTCGGCGCGACCGTCGCCATCGTCGAGAACCACGACGGCGGGGTTGATGCGGCGGTGGCGCAGTTCCGGAGCCTGCTCGCGTGAGCGACGAGCAGCAGCAGCCCCCGGCGATGGGCGGCATGTTCCTGACCATGTTCCTGATGCTCTACATCATCATCAATCCCGGGCTGCGCGTAACGATGGGTGACGTGGCCGAGACGCTGCTCGAGCCACGCATCGGCTTCGGCGGCGCCTACCCGGCGGTCACAATCCTGCTGGCGGGAATGATAATGATTGGCGGCACGACCGCCATCCGCCACCTGCTGGTCGACTGGCAACAGATGGCCGAGGTACAACTCAAGATGCAGGCCTACAACAAGGCGCTGAGCGACGCGCGGAAGGAGGGGCAGCAGGCGCGGGTGCAGAAATTGATGAAGATGCAACCTGAAATCCTGATGCTCCAGTCGGGGATGATGTCCAACCAGATGCGCCCGATGGTCTTCACAATGCTGATTGCGATTCCGATCATCATGTGGCTCTACGAGTTCACGGCGGGACTGCCGGTGCAGGCACTCTCGCTGCCGTGGGAACCCCACTGGGAATTGCAGGAGCGGCTCTGGTTCCTGCCGCACTGGATTGTCATCTACTCGGTGATGGCGCTGCCGTTCGGCCAGATCCTGCTGCGCGGGCTGAAGCTGGCGAGCGCGCTGCCGCAGCTGCGCTTCGGGCGGCTGGAAGCCGAGCACGAGTAGCCGGGGCGCGGCGCGATTAAATCAACCGGAAACGGAGCGGGCGAGCGAAAGCCTCTCCACCCGCAGGATTTCGCCTTCGAAATCCTGCTCCCCGAACGCCTCGCGCTCCCACCCTCCCGGCAGCTCGCCCATCGCGCTTGAGAGCAGCAGCCAGACGCCGCCGTCCGGGCGGAGGTGGCGCGGCGCCCCGGCGAGCAGGCGGTGTGTGAACTCGGCGCCGGTCGGGCCGCCCTCGACCGCCAGCGCCAGCCAGCGGTCGTCGTATTCGCCGCCCGGCGGCAGGTAGGGCGGGTTGCAGACAATGGCATCGAAGCGGCGGTCGCCGACCGGCTCGAACAGGTCGCCTTGCAAGAACTCGATGTGGTGCCCTGCCACCCGGGCGTTCCGCCGCGCCAGCGCGATGGCGTGCGGGTTCAGGTCGGTCGCGGTGACCACTCCCCCGAGCGCGGCGAGCGTGAGCGCGACGATGCCGCTGCCGGTGCCCACTTCCAGGACAGCGCCGCGCAGCTCGGGGAAGCGCGTCGCCGCGCGCTCGAGTGTGGCGCAGAGCAGCCAGCTGTCTTCGGCCGGCTCGTAGACGCGGCCGTCCTTGCGAAGGTTCACGACGCGGTAGCGGTATAGTTATATAACCAATTGTGCAAGACTATAGTAATGGCCTGGAAGAAAGAGAACAGGCCGGCGCAGTTCCTGCTCTCGATTACCGCAGCGCACGGCGACGACTGGGCAGCGCTCAAAACTTCGGCCGCCGAACAGGGGCGGCCGGTCAGCGAGCTGGTGCGTGAAGCGATTTCCGACAAGGTCGGCGCGGGCGAGTCGCGCCGCGCGCTGGTGCTGAGCCCGCACACCGACGACGCCGAACTGGGGTGCGGCGGGACCATCGCCAAGCTGGTCGAGCGCGGCTGGTCGGTGCACGTCATCTACTTCAGCGCGGTCGCCGAGCGGTATCCCGACCTGGCCGACGAAGCTGCGGCGTCGGGAAAAATCCTGGGCGTCACGCATGAAATCCTTGATTTCTACACCCGCCAGTTTCCGCGCGACCGGCAGGAAATACTGCAGGCACTCTGCGACCATTCGTGCCTGCGCAGCTACGAACTCGTGTTTACGCCGGCGACGACTGACATCCACCAGGACCATGGCGTCGTGACCGCCGAGGCGCTACGCACCTTCCGGAATTGCACGCTGCTCGGCTACGAGCTGCCGTGGAATAATCTCGAAATCGAGCTCAACTGCTTCATCTCGCTCGAGGAGCGGCACGTGCGCAAGAAGCTCAAGGCGCTCGACTGCTACGACAGCCAAAAACACAACCCCTACTTCGACCCCAAGTTCTTCCGTTCCGTAGTCCGCATGCGCGGAGTCCAGCTCGCGGTGCCGTATGCCGAAGGCTTCGAGACGCTGAAGGTGCGGCTGGACGGCATGCTGTGAGCCGGGTCGCGATGCTGCTGGGGCACGACCTGCTCGAGCCGACCGTCGACACCCGCGTCTGGCGCGAGGCACTCTCGCTCATTGGCGCAGGCTACGAAGTGACTGTTTTCTGCTGGGCGCGGCGCGACGATTCGCTGCCGGCCGAGGAAATCCGTGACGGTGTCCGCGTGCGACGCATCTTCGCGTCGCTCGACAGCTGGCTGCCGGGGCGCATGTTGGCGTTCCGCAGTGCGATGCGGCAACTGGCCGAGGCGGCCGCCGATGAGCTGCCGGCGGTGGTGCACGCGCATGATCTGGAGACGCTGCCGGCCGCCTGCCGGGCAGCAGAGGAGTGCGACGCGAAAGTCATCTTTGACGCGCATGAGGACTGGCCACTGCTGGAGCGAGTGCAGGGTGCGGCGCTCGGCGCCTGGTTCGGCTGGCAGCAGCGCCGCTGGCTGCCGCGCGCCGATACGGTCGTGACCGTCTCGCCCGAGCTGGCAAAGCGGCTCGGTGGGGCGGAAGTGCTCTACAATTCCGAGCCGCTGGTGGTCGTCGAGGCGCCCGCGGGGGAAGACCTGCACGCGAAGCTGGGGCTCGGGGGGGTCGTCGCGGGCTATATAGGCGCGCTGCGGCGGCGAATTATCGAGCAGCTGCTCGACGCCGTCGCGCAAGTCCCGGAGGCGACACTGTTGGTCGTCGGTGGCCCGCCGAAGGGGCGCGCCGGCTACGCCGGACTACAGGAGCGGCTCGAAGCGTACGCCGCCAGAGTGGGCGCCAAGGCTGTCTTCGCCGGTCCGCTGGCGTACGACCGCATGGGCGATTGCTACCGCGCCTGCGACCTGCTGCTCGTAGGGCATTACGTCGCCGAGCCGCTGCGGCATGCCGCCGTCCCGAAGAAGCTGCTCGACGCGATGGCGTACTCCATCCCGGCGGTCGTCGGCCCCTACGAGGCGCGGCGCGCCATCGTCGAGCGGCACCGCTGCGGGCTGGTCGCCGATGACTGGCTGGCACCGTTGCACAAGCTGGTGGGCGACGCAGAATTGCGACACGAAATGGGCGCGCGCGGGGCCGCCGCGTGGCGCGCCCAATACTGCTGGGACCGCATGGAAGAGCGACTGCTGGCGCTCTACGCGGGACTGCTGGCGGCGCCGGAGGTGCCGTGAATAACCCACCGGTAATGGAGTCACGATGCGAATCCTGCTGACTGGGGTTGGCTGCCCCGGCGCGCACGCGCTGATTACCAGCCTGAAACGGCAGTCACCCGAACTCTGGATTGGCGGCACTGACGCTTCCCGTCAGGCGATTGGCCGCTGGCTCTGTGACGACTTCGCGCAGGCGCCGTGGGCGCACGAGGCGGGCTACGTCGACGCCGTCGTCGAACTGGCGCAGCGCTGGGAGGCCGAGGTTGTATTTCCACAGACTTCGTGGGAGATGTTTGAGCTTTCCGCGGCTGCGGACCGCTTCGAGGGTGTGGCGACGCTGCTTGCATCGCCACACAAATGGGTCGCCGCGTGCGAGGACAAATTCGCGATGTACGAAGCCCTGAAGGGCAAAATGGAACTACCACGCTACAAATTGGTCCACACGCTGGCGGAGCTCGAGGCGGCCGCTGCGACGCTGGGATTCCCGGAGCGCGATGTGGTTTTCAAGCCGCCGCGCGGCAAGGGCTCGCGCGGCGTGCGGGTGCTGACCGAGCATGCTGACCGCTACGAGCTGCTCTTCGAGGGGCGGCCCTTCGCGCGCTACATCTCACTACAGGAGCTGCGCACGACTGTTGGCGAGCGTGAAATCCCGCCGCTGCTGGTGATGGAATATCTCGAAGGCGAGGAACATAAAATCGACCCCGTTGCGCGCGGCGGCGAAGTACTGCTCGGAACTGTCAAGCGGCGGCTCAACTACGCCTCGGGGCTGGCAATGGGATTCGAGATGTTCGAGGCGCCGGAATTGCTCGCGTATGGTGCTGAGGTGCTGCGCCATATTCCGCTCGACTGGTGCGTCGACATCTCCACTCGCGGCGGGGTGCTGATGGAAATCAACCCACGCGTCTCGACATTCATCTACTCTGAAAACTGGTGCCCGCCCTGGCTGGCGCTACAGCTCGCGACCGGCCGTATCAGTGCTGACGAGGTGCGCGCGCGGCAGCCTGATGCGCCGGTCGGGACGCGCATGTTCCGCTACTACTGCCAGCAGGAATTTTAGGCCACAAAGCGGTATTAGGCACCCCCGAATCGCAGCGCGATGTTCATCATCAGCGGCTCCACCCACCAGCGGCTCGGGGTCGCCCTAGCGCAGGAAACTGGCGCCGAATTCTGTGGCGTCGTAAACAAGGCGTATCCCGACGGGGAACGCTACGTCCGCATCCTGCGGCAGGTGAGCGGACGCGACGTAGTAGTCATCCAGAATACCTTCCCTGACGAGAAAATCGTCGAGCTACTGCTGCTGCTCGAGGCCATCCACGAGGCTGGCGCCGCGTCGGTGACTACCGTCATTCCCTACATGGGTTACGCGCGGCAGGAGCGCATCTTCCAGGAGGGGGAGGCAATCTCCGCCCGCGCCGTAGCGCGCCCCATAGGGATGCGTAGCGACCGCGTCCTGACGGTCTCGGTCCACACGCCGGAGGTGCTCGACTTTTTCGGCTGCCCGGCCGAAGATATCGACGGGTTGCGCGAGGTAGTCCACTACCTGAAAGGTTTCTCGCCCGGACTGGTCGTCGCGCCCGACGAGGGGGCGCGCGAGCGGTGCTCGATCGCCGCCAAAGAGCTGAAGGCGCCGCTGCACGTGATGTCGAAAACCCGGCTGGACGACCGCACAGTCGAGACCAACTCGGGCAGGGTTTCGGTGAAGGGGCAGACTGTCGTGATACTCGACGACATTATCTCCACCGGTGGGACGATTGCGTCGTCGGCGCTACTCCTCAAGGACTGGGGCGCCAGCCAGGTGCTCGCGGCGTGCACCCACGGGCAGTTCATCGAAGATGCTGCCAACCGGCTGCGCGTCTGCGACGACATCCTCAGCTCTGACACGCTGGAAGGAGTGTACACCCGCTACTCGGTCGCGCCCGCCATCGCCGCCGCGCTCTGATGCTCTGGGCCGGCCCGCTTCTGACGCAGGACGGTTTTGTCGAGGGTTGGTTCGACCCCAACAGCGGCGACGAAGGTGAGGGACCCCCCCACGGCGACGTGCTGGAAGGCCTCATCCTGCCACCGTTCCGCAACTGCCATGCGCACCTCGGCGACACGCTGGCGCGCGACGAGGCGCCCGACGCGCCGCTGGCGGAGCTGGTCTGCCCGGGCGGCTTCAAACATCGCTGGCTCGAGACGGGGGGCGTGCCCGCCTCGATTGCGGCCGGGCTGCGCGAAGCGGCCGCCAGCGGCACCGCGCTGCTGCTCGACTTCCGCGAGGGGGGTGAAGCTGGTCTCGCGCAACTGGTGCAGGGCGCCGCGGACGCTGGCTGGGGCGTCGAGGAGGGAGCGCCACAGGTAATTCCGTTCGGCCGCGCCGTCGGGGGGCGGCCGCTGCCGGATCGCCATGCGGGGCTGCCGGGACTCGCGGACATGAGGCCGGGTGAGGGACGCCGCATGGCAATCGAAGCGCGCGTCGCTGGTGGTCTCGTCGCGCTCCACTTCTCCGAGGGCGAGCGCGAATCGGTCGCGCAGATGCTGGAGCTGGAACCAGATATACTGGTGCACCTCTGCCACGCTACGCGAGAGGACTTGCGCGCCATCGCCGATGCCGGCGTCGGCGTCGTCGCCTGCTCGCGCAGCAACGCCCGCTTCGGGCTGCGGCCGCCGCTGGCGGAGCTGCTGGCGCTGGGGGTTGACGTCGGGTTGGGAACTGATAATGGGATGCTTTGCACTCTCGATATGCTGGCGGAGTTGCGCTTCTGCCGCGAGGCGTTCCCGAACGTGGCGCCGGAAACGCTACTGCAAATAGCCTGGGGGGGGTTGGATGAAACCCTTAAGAAGGCAGGAAAGTGCGACCGGAGCAGTCCCCTGCCGGCAGGGAGGATACTGGTTTCGCAGCACAGGGCTGACCCGCTGGAGGCTGTATTCGACGCGCGGGCGAGGGTGCTGAAACTGAGGTATGTATGCGGATAAGACAGGTAATGACGAGCCCGGTCATCTGCGCTGAGGTGCCGGGTAACCGCACCGATGTGCTGCACCTGATGATTAAGCATCACGTTTCGGGCGTTCCGGTTGTCAAGGAAGATACTATGGAGCTAGCCGGGATTGTATCCCGGAATGATATTTTCAACAACACCGGTGAGGAGCAAATAGCGATGATTATGACTTCAGATGTCGTGACTGTGACACCGAATTCTACTGTGTTGTCAGCGGCGTATAAGTTTCTGGAGCGGGGGTTCAACCATCTCCCGGTCGTTGAGAAGGGAGGAGTCGTGGGTATAGTCACCCCTACTAACCTGCTCCCACTGGTCGCGGCGAATGGAGATGTGACTGTCCAGGATTGTCTCGCTGGCGGCTGCGTCCCACTCCACAGATCGACTCCTCTCGGCGCTGCGCTGCGCATCATGCGGCTCTCGGGCGCCCGCGCGATGCCGGTGCTGGGCGAGCGCGGGCTGCTGTGTGGAATTGTCACCGACCGCGATCTGTTTGACGCGACCGACGTTAGTGAGGGGGTGTCGGTTTCCGAAATAGGGTTGGCGGCTGACGAGGACCCCTGGTCCTGGGATGGATTGCGTGACATAATGCGCGTCTATCACTCTGAGAGGCGATTGTTCCTGCCTGATGTTCCAGTGGAGGAAATCATGGTTACGGATGTGGTGACTGCTTTCTATCGTAGCCCAGCTAGTGGTGTTGCCCAGATTATGCTCGATAGAGATTATGGGCAAGTCCCGCTGGTTGACGCTGAAGGGAAGTTGACTGGAATGATTTACTGCCAGGATCTCCTGAAGGTGCTCCTGGCGGCATGAATTTCAAGGAAGTAATGGCGCTCGCCAAGCGGCGAGGAATATTCCAGCCCGCCTACGAACCCTATGGTGGAGTTGCCGGACTGCTTGATTATGGTCCCATCGGGGTGCGGCTGCGACGTAAAATCCTCGAACTCTGGCGGCAGCAGTTTGTAATTGAAACTGGCGCGCTCGAGCTGGAGGGAGCTACTATCGGCCCGGAAGCGCTTTTCCGGGCGTCGGGCCACCTTTCAGAATTTGATGATTTGGTGGTTGAATGTAGCGAGTGTAAGAAACTGTACCGGGCCGACCGCCTCATCGAAGGAGGTGATGCGCTCGGGAAAAAGGCGCTCATCGCTGAAGTTGCAAAAAACACTTGTGGAGGCTGTGAGGGGGTGTTGGGCATGCCGCGTCCCTTCAACCTGATGTTTACCACCTCAATTGGCGCTGGCCGTGGCGCGGTTGGGTACCTGCGGCCGGAAACTGCGCAGGGTATTTTCCAGGCTTTCCCATGGCTCCTGCGTCAGAACCGGGGCAAGCTGCCGTTGGCTGCGGCGCAAGTCGGTCGTGCCTTTCGCAATGAAATCGCCCCGCGGCAGGGTCCGTTGCGATTGCGAGAATTCACCCAGATGGAAGTGGAATCCTTCTTCCTCCCGGGTGCGGAGGCGGATTTACCAGAGAATATTAGTGAAGTGGTGGTTTCACTCCTGCCTGATGTTGGTAAGGCTATCGAAGCTCCCGTTAGTAAAGCTCTCGCGAAAGGGATAATCGCTTCACCGCAGGTGGCGACCTGGCTGGCGCGCTGCTGTAAGTTCATCCTTGACTGTGGGGTGCCCCCAGAAAAACTCAGGTTCCGGCAGCATGGCCAGCACGAGATGGCCCACTACTCATCTGACTGCTGGGATGGGGAGGTGAAAACTTCAGCTGGGTGGATTGAGGTGGTAGGAATCGCGCACCGGGGTGATTATGACCTCAGGGCGCACGCGATAGCCAGCGGACGTGAAATGCGCGTTCCGGTGGGGGGAAAATCGCGGCTGGTCGAGCACTGGATTCCAGACAGGGGCGCTATCGGCAGAAAATTCAAGTCCGCTGCTAAATATATACTGGAACAACTTGAAGATGATGTTGCCCCGGGGGTGGTTGTTGAGGTGGGTGGAAAGAAAACAGAACTGGGTGTTGATTGTTTTACACAGAAGGCTGTTGCCGAACAGGAGATGGCGTTCCCATTGGTAGTTGAACCCTCGTTTGGACTGGACAGGTTGCTCTATTCGATTCTGGAAACAACATGGCGCTCTGAAGGCGACCGGGGGTGGCTGGCGCTGCCGGAAGCGATTGGGCCATATGTTGCACTCGTCGCACCATTAATGAACAGGGATGGAATGAGGGAACGCGCCAGGGGTGTTTGTGGAGAGCTGCGCCAGCGCGGTGTTGATGTCTACTTCGATGGTGGTGGTTCTATCGGTCGGCGCTATGCGCGCGCGGATGAAATTGGTGTGCCCCTGGCGATAACAATAGACCACCAGACCATGGATGATGGAACGGTAACGGTGCGAGAACGTGATACGATGAGTCAGGTGCGGAAGAGCGCTGAACGCATTTGATTGCCGTGGCGACCGGTGGCGTCGACCCCTGCCCGACGCCCGGTAGCTTTGGAAAGGGACACCCCTTCCTTTCCTCTGGAACTTTTATTTTTTTATTCGGCGGTTTGTTATGTTTTCCTTTTCTCGATAAATATATAATATAAAAAAGAGGTTTCCAGTCGAAATCAAGGGGTCCCGCTGGCTTTCATAGTGTGCTTTCCAATAATGTTAATCGTTTCTTCGAGGTTGGTTTTGTTGTTGAATTTGCTCCCTTTTCCCCCCCCACTGCTCCCTGTCGATTTCTCACCCCTGCTGCTCCGGGTGGCACCAACGAGCAGCGGCAGTGCCCTCTCCAGTTCATCAACAATTGTAACATGGGCTGCGCGTGCCGTGCGAGAGAGTGGATTGAGATCAATAGATATGACGGTTTTCCCCATATCAACCAGCGCCTGGCAGCGGTCACCGTCTTCCAGAGGCACCAACACCACATCTGCTGTACCGATGCCGGCGCGACAACATTTCCCCCGTTCAGAAGAAAGCCCCGGAATCTGGAAATCTGGTTTGGCACCAAGCGCGACGACGCCATCGGCCGCCATCAAGTCAACCAAACCACTGACGCGCTCTGGTGTTCGGTGGAATAAATTAACCTCTACCTGTGCCGGGATGGCTGCCGCGAGTTCAGCTATACTCTCCGCCGCGAGCGCCACCACATTACCATTGACAGAGATAACTGGCCGTTCGGCGTTAACCAGCAATTTCGCCGCTGCCGCAATCGCCCGCCGTGCCGGCGCAGTGGTTCGCTCTCCGAGCAGGTAATCGAACGCCTCTCCCCGCCCATGCGCAATCAGACCGGCACCAGCGACGAGGTCGCCGGCCGCGACCAGTTTCTCTCGCGCCAGTAGCGAGCAGTAGCGATGGTGGTCCCGAGGTATTTCAGTCACAACACCCCACCGGCGGGTGATATGTCAGCTTTGGCCACTGAAATCCACCCGACAACGTAACAATCCCCAATTCCCATTTCACAACCACCCCCACATCTCAAAACCACCTGCACAATAGCGTGGCATGCCCAAGTCCGCGATTGGCCAGCTGGAACAGATTGCCGGCCAGATTCACAAACAGCTAAACCTCGGAACGATTCCTGAGATGAACCTTCCCACCCGCAGTAAGGGTAACATAATCTTCGACCAGCAACAGCAAGTCTGGAAGTATGGAGAAGCGAGGACAACCCGCACAGCCAAGAAGCTGGATGGAGCGTATATGCTACTGCGCACCACTTACCTACTCGACTTCATCCGCGACATGGTTGGCCAGCAGAAATCATCCACATTAAGGGAACTCTACTACATCTCTGAAGGCTGGGATCTGGGCAAGTTCCACACACAGGATGAATCTAACAAGTTGATTGAGGACCTTGAAATCGTAACTAGCTTTCAGCGCGAGGACTTCAAGATTCGACCCGAGGAGGATGGTGCCAAGGTACTGGGCGACCTTACTTTAACGGAGATAAACCGCAAAGGCAAGCCGATGCGTATTAACTGCCGCGACGACGTTGGAGATACTGGCTACGCAATTCCCTACAACGTCGAACCAGATAAAATCACTTTCAACAACTCAGGCAGCGCGCGCTGCATCATCGCCATCGAGACAGGAGGAATGTTCGATAGGTTGGTTGAGAATGGGTTTGATGAGAGTCACGGCGCAATCCTGGTCCACATCAAGGGACAGCCAGCACGCTCGACGCGCAGGTTCCTGCAGCGGCTTAGTGATGAGACCAGCCTGCCGCTACTGGTCTTTACTGATGCAGATCCCTGGTCATACCGGATTTACGGCTCGATCGCCTATGGTGCCATCAAGACCGCTCACATTTCACACCTGCTCGCTACTCCAACGGCCCGCTATCTTGGCGTGACTCCATCCGACATAACAAATTACGAGCTTCCGCACGACGAGCTCACAGAGCGCGACCGGCAGGCGCTAAAGTCAATGCGTAGCGACCCGCGCTTTCTCAATGATTACTGGAGCTCGGAAATCGAGCTCCAGCTAGAACTGGGGCTCAAGGCTGAGCAGCAGGCTCTCGCCAAGTATGGCCTCGACTTCGTGACCGACACGTACTTGCCGGAGAAGTTGGCTGAAACTGGCCTCTGAAAGTCCTAGTTACCGAGAATGCGGTACATCCCGGTGCTGCATGTTGGGCAGCTGCCCTTCATCGCCTTGCGGCCGTTCTTCATGGTGACCTGAGCGGCGTTGGACATGGTTCGCTTGGACTTGCACTTGACACAGTAGGCTTCTGTCATGCGGGGGCACGCTCCGCAATAGTATAAAAATCAATCCCCCCGACGATAAAAGAGGTTTTCAGCCGCCAATGAGAGTGTTAATTCGGCCGGCGAGCGCATGGTCACGGTCGGTGATGCCCTTCGCATCATGGCTCCAACTGGCGATGTGCACCCTGTTCCAGCCATGGAGCAGGATGTCAGGATGATGGTTAAGTTCCTCGGCAATTTCAGCGACTCGATTCACGAATTCCAGCGCCGCCGCGAAGTCCTTGAATTCGAGTTCACGTTCGAGCCAGCCGTGTTCGCCATTCTCACCCCATCCATCTGGGAGCCCCATACAGCCCGAGTTGCAGGGGGGCTTTAGCCCCCTGCGCCGCAGTGCCCAAATAAGCCCCTTTAGTAGCGCAGCGTGGACAGGCGCATCCTGCTTCTGGTCGCGGCGGTTACCCTCACCGGGCTGTTGCCGGCCGGCCGGGAATTCTGGTACGACTATTTTCTGGCGCCGGTCGTCGCTGATGCTGAGGGCAGCAGCGGCGCGCGCTACAACATCTACAACACCGCGGCGTACGGGCTGCTCTTCTATCTGGCGTTCATCGCGCTCGAGGCGCAGCTGCGCTGGCTGGGGGTTCGCGCCGACTCGCGCTTCCTGCTGGCGGCGACGCCGCTGATGGTGCTGGGGGGCGCTGCGCGCACCCTCGAGGATGCCGGGCTGTTCCAGCCGCCGGTACAGTACCTCTTCATCTCACCGGTGATTTACCTCGTGCTGGGGGGGTGGGCCTACGCGCTGCTCTGGCTCGGAGGTCGCTTCCGCGACGCGCGGGTGCTGCCGCTGCCGGCCGGGCTGGCGCTGCTCGGCGCCTCTATCGGGGGTTACGGTGCGTGGTGGCTCTTCGCTCTCGAGGGGTGGCTCCATCCCGCAATCTGGTCGCTGGTTTCACTAGCGGTCGCTGCCGGCATCGCGGAGTATTACGGGTCGCGCCCCCTGCGCGACCCGGTCGCGCTGTTCGGGCTCGGTAACGGCATGGCGCTGCTGCTGGTGCTGCTCCAACTGGTGCAGCAGCCGGCGCCCAACAATGGTGTGCTACTGGAAGTGCCGTTAATCGCAGCAGGGTTGACGCTAATGGTTGCGGGCGCGGCGTGGCTCAAGGCCGAGCGTGGCGTGCCGCACCCCGGCTTCGTGCTCTGCGCGCTCTTCCTCGGCTGGCTGGCTTTCGCGGCGAGCGGCGGCCACGCCTTTGGGCTGGCGCTGGCCGCCGCCGGCTGCCTTGGGGCAGCGCTACGCTTCCCGCTGCGCAAGCTGCGTGCATTGCAGGCGGTGCAGCGGCCAGAATACCTCGCGCTCTACTTCGCGCACTTCCTCGACGGGTCGGCGACTTGGCTTGGGATTGACCGTTATGGTTACGTCGAGAAGCACGTGTTGCCGTCGGGCGCGATTGACTACTTCGGAACTGCGGCGGTGATGCTACCGCTCAAGTTCGGCATCGTGACCGCAGTTATCTGGGCGCTCGAGAGTGAGCGTGAGGAGCTGGACCAGCACATGCGCTACCTGCTACTGCTGTTCCTGATGACGTTAGGTCTGGCGCCCGGGACGCGCGATATCCTGCGGTTGGCACTGGGAACTTGAATTCAGGCGCTGCCGAAAACCATATAAGCAAAACACCGACACCTCACAACCCGACCACAACGGGGAGTGAAAGTATGGGCATGGAACGACAGATATCAGTAATGCTGAAGAACTGCCCTGGCCAGATGGCCGCCGCAGGCATCAACATTGACTACATCTATGGCTCCGCCGCGGGGCGCAAGTCGATACTGGTGGCGCGGGTTTCCAACCTCAAGGCGGCGCAGAAAGCGCTCGGTTGAAGGGAACCTTTAAAGGAGAGGCTCAGGTCGCGAAGCCATATGCGTGCGCTAGTGGCGCTGACGGCTCTCCTATTGCTCCTGTCGCCTTTGTCGGTCGAGACGGTGCAAGCCGCCGAGCCAGACTACGGCAGCGGCCAGTTCCACGAACTGGACCTTTACTTCTACGGTGACCTTGACGGCGGCAGCGGCAGCTTCAACACCACTGCGCCGACGAGCGACAGCGACACCGAGAGCGATTGCCCGCAGGACGGCAACCGCCTCGGCGTTACCGGCGGTCGTAATTGGGAGGACGTCGGCAGCTGGTTCAGCCCCGCCTTCAACACTAATGCCACCGCGCGCGGAACGGTCCCCTTCGAAATCTGGGCCATGGCGACTTCCGGCTCGGTCAAGGACGTCCAGTTCCGTGCGACGCTGGTAGTGCCGGACGGCCAAGGGTTCGAATCCCTTCAGAGCGAGACCGAGACCCGCACAGTCAACAACAATGCCTCACACTTCTCGACCAGCTTCTCGCTCGACGGCGAAAACCAGATTGACCGCGGTCAGACCATTCGAGTCGACCTCGAGTATTCGGGTGGCGACGACTGGTCGCCGTTCGGGAGCTCGAGCGACCAGATAGTGGTGCTCACATCCAGCCTGAACCACTCGGCCGGTATTTCACTCGAGCTGGACCACTTCCGCACCGAATTCCCGCGCATCGAAGTGGATCACGCGCGCGAAGTGGTTGAGGTAGAGGCGCGGCTGCTTTCGGCCTTTGGCAGCGAGGATTTGCAATCGGAGACCTGGGGCCTCGAGGTGCGCGGCACCAGCTCGGGCACGCACGTCACGGTCGCCGGGGGAGTGCTCGAAGACTCGAATGGCGAGTCGCTACGGGTGAAGTGGGAGTGGGCCTACAATGAGGATGAGGCGCCCAGCGATACCTACTACCTGACGGTGAGTTGTGGCGATATTCAGGACAACGAGTGGGAGAGTAGCGGCGACGAGCGTCTCTATCTGGTCGTCCACCAGAGCGACATCGACAACTACGTCGGTTGGGAAGATGTCTCAATCAATGGCGCGACCAATTCAACCACCGTAACCACCGGCAAGCCGTTCGCGATTGCTATCACCATTCGCACCGCTGGCGACCCTGCTATAGGTTACAACCCGGTGCCAGTCGTGGTTTACTACAGCCACAACAACGGCCCGCTCGTGCTGGCGCACGACACTTTCACATTCGTCACTCCCGGGGAGAGCAGCACAGTCAGTTTCGCGCTGGCGTTTGACAGTCCGGGCAGCTACACCCTACGCATCGTGCTCGATGAAGAAGATTATGCCCTCGAAACCGACGAGACCAACAACATGGTCGAATATTCGCTGACCGTCGCAGACGGGGATAGCGGCCTCGTCTCGGGCGACTGGTTCGAGAGTCTACAGGACCTCGACACGATGACCCTCGGCATCGGCGGCGTTGCCGTGCTGGTAATCCTCGGTGTGGTGATGGCGCTGCGCCGCTCCCGGAGCGATGATATGGTGTGGGATGACGACGACGAGTTCTGACCTGCGCTTCCCGCCCGCGGACGAGACGCATTACGTCTACGACAAGGAGGCGGTCGGCGAAGGCTCGCGCTACGGCGAATCGACGGTCGGCAATGTGGAGGAACGCACTTGCCGCAGCTGCGGCAAGTCGTTCAACTGGGCCTTCAAAGTTGGCAACGCGATGACCGATTCGACGCCGGCCGGTGTCGCGCACGCGGTCGACAACGGCGCCAGTCGGGGCTACTGCACGATTGAGTGCTTCATGGAGGGCGATTCCGACCTCGAACAGGCGACGCTCGACCGCGACTCCGCTGGGCTCTGGGCGCTGGCGAAGCGCAACTGGTTCGGGCTGAAAGTGTTGCGCGGACTGGGCCGCTAGTCGCGAATTCCGTCTTCCAGTATCTGCACTACCGCTTCCCCGTCGGGGAGATGTGGCGAGTCAACGAGTCGGAAGATGCGCTTGCCTGCCTTGCCGCGTCGGATATAGATCCTGAATTTTGAGGTGTGGCCGACGATGTGGCCGCCAATAGGCTTGGTCGGATCGCCGAAGAAGGCGTCCGGCTTGGAGTGCACCTGGTTGGTAACTGCTACCACGGCGTTGTGCAAGTCTGCAAAGCGCCCCAGCGACTCCATATGGCTGTTGATTTTGCCCTGCCGTTCGGCAAGGACGCCGCGGCCGATATACTCTGACCGGAACGCACCGGTCAGCGAATCGACGACCAGCATCCGGATGGGCCGCTCCTCGGCCAGCTGCTGGGCTTTCTCGACCATCAGCATCTGCTGGTGTGAGTTGTAGGCGCGACCAACGTGGATGCGCGCCAGAGCCTCGTCCGGGTCCAGGTCGAGCGCTTTCGCCATCGAAACGATGCGTTCGGGTCGGAAGGTGTTTTCGGTGTCGATAATCACCGCCTCTGAGTTGAGGCCGCCCTGCTCTTCAGGTAGTTGCACAGACACCGCTAGCTGATGGACAATCTGGGTTTTTCCCGAGCCATACTGGCCGTAGAACTCGCTAATCGCCTGCGTCTCGATGCCGCCCCCCATCAGCGTATCCAGCTCGCTCGAGCAGGTGGTAACCTTGCCGACGGTACTGCGCCTCTCGAGCAGCTCCGTGCCGGTCAGGAAGCCGCCGATGTCGGCCAGCTTACGCGCCGCGGCGATGATGCTGGCGCAGCTCGAATCGCCGATGCCGGCCGCGTCCGAGAGTCGCGAAGGCGACTCGGTCGCAATCGACTCGAGCGTGCGGTAGCCCGCCTCGCGCAGTTTCTCGGCGATGGCGGGGCCGACGCCGGGCAGGTCTTCGATGGATTCTTCTTTCTTGTCCATCAGCGCCTCCGGGGGACGGTTGCCAGTGGTAGTTCGGCTTCCCGCAGCCAGTCAAATTCGTGCGGGTCTTCCCAGCGCGGGGCGATAGCCTCGAGGAACTTACGTACAGACTTGCTCGGCATCATGCCACCCGGAACTTGTTGAACGCCGGCTGGTAGGTCAGCCCCTGATCGTTGAGCGAGTCGATGACCTCGTCGAGGCGCGAGCCGTCGATGCCGGCCGCCGCCGCGGAATCGCGCAGTGTCTCGTAAATTACACCTTCTCCGTCGCCTTTCTTGTCGAGTGAGCCTATGAGTTCGAGCACGGCCGTCTCGGCATCCGTGTCGCCTTCCGGTTCCCCGTCAGGCGCTGCGGCAGGCGCCGAAGGCGATGTCGCAGTCGCGGCCTCAACAGGCGCTGCGGCAGGCGCCGAAGGCGATGTCGCAGTCGCGGCCTCAACAGGCGCTGCGGCAGGCGATTCATCGCCTACAGGGGCGTCCTGCTCCGCTATGGGCGCAGGCGCTTCCGGTGCCACCGGAGCCGCTTCCGGTTCCGTCACGGCCGCTTCCACGTTGCTGGCGGTCTCGAACTCGCCGGTGAACTGCGCCGTGCTCGGCGCAGTTGTGTCGCCGCTGAGATTCCGTAGGCAGTCGTAGAGCAGTCCGGCGTAGGATTCGGTCGATACTGTCTCGTATTTTTCCTGCGCCAGGCCGAGCCCTTCCTTTTCGCGGTTGCTCAGCTCGGTTTCGTCGCTTTTCAGGCGGCGCATAAGTGATTCACACGCCTTGATAGCCCAGACCGAGACTTCCTGCTCGCTGACCGCGCGCACGTTCTCGGGCTGGACGCTGACGTAGACCGAGTCGCTGTCGTCAGGCGAATAGGCACGCACCCTCCCGACGGAGATTACGTGCGCGGGGGTCTCGATTTTTGAGAGCGCCGCAGCGCCTTCGGGGTTGTACTGCCCGGCACGCAGGTAGTAGGTGTCGCCGTGAGGGTCAACCATGCGCGCCATGTAGAATGGGTCCGCCTCGCTGCCGCGATTCTCGACATCGGTCAGGATGCCGCCGATGAGCACGCGCGAGAGTTTTGACCCCATCTCTGAAATAAGGTAGGTGGGCGAATACTCGCGGTCCTCGACATGCGTTTCATGGGCGCGCGAAAGCTCCTGCGCCAGTACCGGAAGGGCCGGTTCCCTGCGACGCGCCATTCAGGCCTCCAGCGCCGCCAGGAATTGCCTGGCGACAGAGGGCACGTCGAGGTTGTGTGCCGGCTGGCACTTACGCGCGAAGAACATCAGGCCGTAGTCGTCGGAGCGGGTGTACCCCTCCACCGTTAGCGGTTTGAGCAGGAGTGCCTGCTCCAGCTCTTCGGTCAGCGCCTCAGCCGAGTAGTTCTCGCGCACCAGCTCAAGGCACGAATCGAGGTCGCGCCCCAGCACCTTCTCGGTCAGCTCGCGGTTAAGGAACAGCTGTAGTGAACCGGTGCCGTCGTCGAAGAGCAGTTTGGTCCGTAGGTCGGGCTGTCCCTCCTGCTCACCGTGAACCATGCACTGCCGGCTGCGGAGCACGCGGTTGCATTCAGGGCAGCGGAAAATCAGTCCGCTGCCCTCGCGCACTGCCAGCACGTGCCCCTCCAGGAGCGCGTCGCTGGCGCCGCCGCGCTCGTCGAGCAGGTCGATGGTGTAGGTGGTCCCCACCGCCAGTTCTTCCAGCGACGGGAGTTCGGCGTCGACCGTACCCACTGCGGTGTTCTCGTTGATTTGCAGCTCGGGGATGCCCTGCCACTCGCGCACGTAGGCGTTGCCGATTTCGTAGACGGTATCGGCCTGTAGTTTGTGGTCGTGCCAGGCGGTGAAGCGGCAGCTACCGCTGGCGTCCGCCAGCGTCCCGCTCCAGAGAGCTTTCGGCTCGCCGCGTACGGTCACCTCGCGCTCCTGCACATCCAGGATGCGCACGGTCAGCGCGACCGAGCCCATGCCGTTACGCAGTCCTGCAACGTCGCTCGCCGAGTCGGCGGACGGGCTTCCGGCCGTCGGCACATCTAGCGCCGCCAGCGTTTCGTCCTCAACCTCCCTTACCCGGCAACGGTCGCCCAGGTTCAGGTCGACGCGGTCTTTCCACCCCTTGGAATAGGCGTTGGTGACCTCGAGGATAGTTCCCGGCTCGGCCGTGAACTCGTCACGCCAGACGGTGAAGCGCAGGGTAGCGCTACCGTCGGTGATCTGCCCCTCGAAAATGGTCTTCTGTGAGCCATCCTTCAGGTTGATTTCCTTCGAGAACATAGACACGACCTTCGCGCGGAAGCTGACTGATGACTCGTCCGCCTTGATGTCAGCCAGCGGCATGAATGCGCTGGCCTGCAACGTGCGGGGGTCGCCGTAGTGCTTCCGGACAATCGCCTCTTTGGCGGTTGCCAGGTCGATGCCGTAGTTCTCCACGTATTGCTTCAGTTCTTCGACAATCGTGGCTTCGTCCAGTTTGTTTTCCAGGGCCTCTGCAATGTCCTTGACATGCGGGCCAAAGTCGGTTTCGTTTGCTTGCATTGGAGTGTCTCCTTTGTTTGCGCCCCAGGACTCCACCCCGGGACAACCCACTCACCCCCACTAGGGGTTATAAACTTAATGGTGTTTATGTGATTTACCCTTTTTGGGTATTCGGCTATTGAGGGTGAAAGGGTGCATCTCAACCGTTATATGGAGGCCAGTCTCGGCGCAGCCGATGAGGGTAGACGAACTGACCCCGCGCAGCAGCCGTATCACCATGGCAGTCAAGGTACTGTCGATGGACGAGCCTCGCGATATCGAGAGCGGCGGGCGGGTATGTGAAGGACTGGTAGGCGATGAAACTGGCACGATCGTGATGAGTTTCTGGGATGATGAATGTGATAAGGTAGCGGTCGATGAGACTATCTGGCTCAAGGACGCGCGCGCCAGCCTGGTGCGCGGTTCGCTCCGCCTCAGCCTCGGCAAGTTTGGCTCGCTGGATGAGCCCGGCCGGGAAGTGGCGAGTGTCCGTGACGACCTGAACCTTTCCGACCTCGCGTATGCGATGCCGCGGCCGGACCGCGGACGCGGCGGCGGCCGGGGCGGAGGTGGCGGCGGCGGTAAGCCGGGCGGCGGCAAGTGCTTCAATTGCGGCAAGCCGGGCCACATTTCTCGCGAATGTCCGGAAGGTGGTGGCGGCAAGCCGGGCGGCGGCAAGTGTTTCAACTGCGGCAAGCCGGGCCACATCTCCCGCGAATGTCCGGAAGGCGGCGGCGGTAAGCCGGGCGGCGGCAAGTGCTTCAACTGCGGTAAGCCGGGCCATATCTCCCGCGAATGCCCCGACCGGGGGAACTGAGCTGGCGCGACGCGGGCGGCACCGCAGGCGCGGCCCCAAGAAGGCGCAGCCTCCGCGACGCAAGGAGAAGAAGCCGCAGAAGCGGCAGATTCGACAGCGCATGCTGAATCCAGCGCGCCGCACTGAGACGATTTACTTCCTGGACGAGGCGCTGCAGGAGTCCGATCTGGGCGAGAAAGAGACCGAGCCGTTCATCGCCACGCTGGTAGCGCTGGCAACGCGCGAGACGCTGGGCGCGGCGGCGGATATGCTGGAAGAGAAAACCGGGGAAGGCATCATCACCCCTGACATGAGCGAGCGGCTGCTCCGGATTATGAGCCGCTTTTCCGTAATGCGGTGAGTTTTTTTAGCGCCCGCCGTGCGGCGGCACCTGATGTCCAGCGACGACGAAGCTGCGGATGACGCTTCTCCTGAGGAGGAACAGCCCCCGGCGGGGCCGCTGCGCCAGCCTATCGTGGCGGTGCTGGGTCACGTCGACCACGGGAAGACGTCTCTGCTCGACTGGGTGCGCGGCACCGCGGTCGTAAGCCGCGAGGCGGGCGCCATCACGCAGCACATCGGCGCGACCGAGGTGCCGTTCGAGACCATCAGTGACATTTGCGGCGCGCTGCTGCCGGAGGAGAATATCCGGCTGCCCGGGCTGCTCTTTATCGATACTCCCGGCCACCACTCCTTCAGCACGCTGCGCGCGCGCGGGGGACAGCTGGCGGACCTGGCGGTGCTGGTGGTCGATATCATGGAGGGCTTCAAGCCGCAGACCATAGAGTCGCTGCAGGTGTTGCGGCGGGCGCAGACGCCCTTTATCCTGATGCTAAACAAGATAGACCGGCTCCCCGGCTGGCGCACCCACAAGGGTACTTTCGCCGCCAACCGGCAGGAGCAGTCGCAACTGGCGCAGGAGGGACTACAGGAGCGCATCTGGGAAATCATACGCGAGCTGGGCAGGCACAATTTCGATTCGGCGCTCTACTCCGAAGTCGAGGATTTCCAGAAGACGATTGCGCTGGTGCCCACGTCGGTCCGCGACAGCGGCGAAGGCGTCCCCGAGCTGTTCATGCTGCTGATGGGACTGGCGCAGCGCTACCTCGAGGGGCGCCTGGCACTGAAGGAGGGGGTTGCCGAAGGCACCGTGCTCGAGGTCAAGGAGGAGCGCGGGCTTGGCAAGACGCTCGGTGTCATTATCTACAATGGCGTCCTGCGCGCCAGCGACACGCTGGTTATCGGCGCGACGCCCGAGCCGCTGGTGACGCGCGTGCGCAGCCTGCTGCAGCCGCGGCCGCTGGACGAAATTCGCGACCCGCGCCAGCAGTTCAACACGGTCACGGAGGTCGCCGCCGCCGCCGGCCTGAAAGTGGTCGCGCCCAACCTTGAAGGGGCCATCGCCGGCGCGCCCTTCTACGGAGTCCCGCAAGGCGACGATGTCGCGCCGGTGCTGGAGCGGCTTTCGGGGGAGATGGAGAGCAACGTCGCGCTAGAAGACCGCGGGCTGGTAGTGCGCGCCGACGCCATCGGCTCGCTCGAGGTGCTCGCCTACGAACTACAGGCAGCCGGCGCGCCAATCATGCGCGCCGCGGTCGGCGACGTTTCGCGCCGCGACGTGAGGCTGGCGGAGACCGCACCGGCCGAGCAGCGTGCGGTCCTGGCGTTTGGCGTCAACGTGCTGCCTGACGCGCGCGCAGCGCTGGTCGAGAGCGAAGCGAAGCTCTTCGAGGCCGATGTAGTCTACCATCTGGTCGAGGAGTACGGCGAGTGGCTGCTGGAGCTGAAGCGCGAACAGGCGCGGGCGCTACGCGAGGAGTTCCCACATCCCGGCAAAATCGAATTCCTCGAGGGCCATACTTTCCGCACACGCGACCCCGCTGTTTTCGGCGTGCGCGTGCTGGCGGGACGCATCATGGTTGGCCAGAAAGTGCTACGTGCCGACAACCACGTTATCGGGCGCATCCGCTCGATGCGCTCCGGGGAGCAAGGGCTCAAGGAGGCGACGCAGGGCGACGAAGTCGCGATTGCCGTGACCGAGGCAACCGTCGGCCGGCAAGTAAACGAGGGGGATATACTTTATATAGAGATGGACGAGCGCGATGTGGTGCGCCTGCGCGACGAAAACGTCAAGCTGACGCCCGATGAGGAAGACGTCATTACCGAGTTGCAACGTATCAAGAAGGCGGCTTCCCCGTTCTGGGGTCGTTGAAACCGCGTACCAGCGCCGGCACCGCGCTGCTAGTGCAATGCCTTACTTCCTTTGGCAGGAAGCGGCGGTAGGGGCGGTGCCCCAGCCGGTTGTCGTAGAGCAGCACCACACCGCGGTCAGTCTCGTTGCGGATGCAGCGGCCGGCCGCCTGCAGCACGCGGTTGACCGAGGGGTAGGTCTGCGCGTAGAGGCGCCCCTTTCCGTTTCCGAACTTTCGCTCGAAATACTCTTCCAGCTTTTTCTGCTCGAGCGACGGCGGCGGCACCGGTATCCCGACGACGACGACGGCGGCGAGCAGGTTGTCGGGATAGTCGACACCTTCGCCGAAGATGCCCCCCATCACCGCCAGCAGCAACGCGTCGCGCTGCTGCAAGCGCCCGAGCAGCGCCGTTCGCTTTGTGGGGGATGCGCCGCGCTCCTCGAGCAGCAAAGTCTTACCATGGTCGCCCAGCCTGGCAGCGACGTCGTCGCGCAGCGCGTAGCTCGGGAAGAACGCCGCGACGTTGCCCGGTGTCGCCTGCGCCACGGCCGTCAGCGACGCCGCCAGCTTGCGGTAGAGCGGGTCGCCGCGGTTGCGGTAGAGCGTCGAGACGTCATCGACGCAGAGTAGCAGCCGGTTTTCGGACGGGAAGGGTGAGCTGTAGGTCGCCTTGCGGGAGCGTTCCGCGCCGAGCCCCAGCAGGTCGCGATAGAAACCGCACGGCTTCAGCGTGCCCGACATCAGTACCGAGCCGCGCACGGCGCGGAAGACCGGCGCACTGATTGACGCGGGGTCGAGCAGCCGCAGCGAGAGCTTGCGCTGCCACAGCTTGTCGCCGCCGTGCGCCAGCCGCAGGTCGCTCCCTTCCTTCAGGAAACGCCAGTGATGCAGGAAATCCGCGACATCACCCATGCGCGCCACCTTGCCGCGCTGCAGCCGGCGCTGCGCCGACCGCTCGAGCAACCTCACGAAGCCATCCAGGTCGGTCAGTTTCTGCTTCAGCGCCGCGTCGAGCATGCGGCTGACGCTACCACCGTCAATCTCCTTCTCGCCTTTGTGGTCGGTCAGGCTCTCGACCAGCCGCTCCAGGATTGAGAGTTGCGCGCGCAGCGCTTGGCTCGCCTCACGCTGCGCTTCGCGGATGCGCTGCAGCGAGAGCGTCGGTGACGCGGAGAGCCGAATGCGGTCGGGCAGGTTGTGTGCCTCGTCGACAATCAGCAGCACCTCCTCCAGCGGCCGCTGGATGCGTTCCCACACCACATCAGACCACGGCGTGAAGAGATAGTTGTAGTCGCAGACCAGCACGTCGCATTCCTGCGCCGCCTCGAGCGCAACGCGGTGCGGACACTGCACCTCTTCGTGGCAGAGCGCCTTCAGGCCGGCGGCCGAGAGCGGCTCGTCGAAGACCTGCGGCAGGAATTCGGGGCGGTAGCCGGCGTGGTAGCGGCAGTCGTTGTTGCGCACCAGCGCGGTGCAGACAGCCTGGAAAACGCCGTAGCGGCTCTCGTCCAAATCGTCGCGCGGACACATGTCCTGCTTGGAAATCACGTCCACGATTTTCAGCGGTTGCTGCGTGTGAATCCGTTTCAGCGTCTCGACGAAAATAGCGTGCTGTGTCTGCCGTGACGTCAGCGCCACCACCAGCAACCCTCGCTCTTGCGCCACCTCGACCGCGGCGGTCAGCGCCGCGGCGGTCTTCCCCAGCCCGGTGGGCGCGTGCGCCAGCAGGTGCTCGCCGGCGGCGAACGACGTGCGACAGTCAGCCAGCATCGCATCCTGCCCTTTGCGGAGCTCCGGGAATGGGAACAAGGAGCGCCCCACGCCGGCGGGGCAAAAAGACTCTTTATGCTGGCCATGGGGGTGTATGAAGGAAATAGTCGAATCTCCCAACGCGCCACCCCCCATCGGCCCCTACTCGCAGGCGGTCGCCGACGCCGGGCTGCTCTTTATGAGCGGGCAACTCGGTCGCCAGCACGACGTCGCAACGCTCGAAGCTGGCGTCGCGGAGCAGACCCGCCAGGCCATCCGCAATCTGCAGGCGGTGCTGGCGGAGAGCCAGCTGGCGCTGGCGGACGTAGTCAAGACCACGGTCTTCCTGATAGACATGGATGACTTCGGCGCGATGAATACAGTTTATATAGAGATGTTCGGGGAGGAGGCGGCGCCGGCGCGCTCCACTGTCGAGGTAGCGCGGCTGCCGCTGGACGCGCTGGTCGAGATAGACGCCATCGCCGTGCTGCGGTAGATGGACGCCGCCCACCGCGCGGTCGCCTGGATGCTGCTCGCCAGCGTCGCGTTCGGCACCGGCAGCGCGCTGGTGAAGTGGACCGCCGGCCATGCGGGGGTCGCGACGGTGATTTTCGGTCGCAGCCTGATAATCACACTGGCGCTGCTGGCGTGGTCGCGGCTGCGCGCGACGTCGCTGCGGGTCGGCGACCGGAGGCTGCTGCTCTGGCGCTGCACAGTAGGCCTGTCGGCGATGGCGTGCTACTTCTACGCGGTGCAACAGATTTCGCTCTCGAACGCGGTGACGCTGCAATACACCGCACCACTCTTCGTTGCGCTCTTCTCAGGCGCGATGCTCCGCGAGCATGTATCGTCGCTGGTCTACGGCTGCATTGCGCTCTCGTTCGCCGGCACCGTGCTGATAGTCTCGCCTTCGCTGCGCGAGGTCGATATCGACGCGCTGGTCGCGCTGATTTCGGGCGTGCTCTCGGCGTTCGCCTATCTGGCGGTGCGCGGGCTGCGCACCAGCACATCGCCTGACGGGGTCGTTTTCTGGTTCGCGCTTTTCTGCACGGCCGCGACGCTGCCGTTCGCCGCCAGCGAACTTCCGCGGCTGGCGCTGCCCGAGGCGCTCGCGATTATCGGTGTCGGCATCTGCGCTGGTGTGGGGCAGACCGGGATGACGCGCGCCTACCAGGCGGCCCGCGCCGCCTACATCGGCGCCTTCTCCTACGCGACGGTGCTCGTCGGCGGGATTTACGGTTGGCTGCTCTTCCAGCAAACGCTCGTCTGGGGCGACGCCCTGGGCGCGGCGCTGATTGTCGGGAGTGGCGGGCTGCTGGTCAGCAGCGCGCCGGAAGCGAAGCCCGAAGGCGGGCAGCTGCCGTAGGAAATCAATACGGCGTTACTGGAGCAGGAATAACTCGTCGCTTTCAGGCGACGCGGGTAATCATCTCGGGCGTAATACCGTGCTCAGTGACGGCGTAGATTAGCACCGCTGCTTTCTCCGGGTGGTTGCGAATCTTCTTGATAATCATGCGATTCTCGAACTCGGCCGCCATACGCCCTACTTCGAGCTCGATAATGACGTCGGCGACAGCTTCAATCTGGCTCTGCGTCTTCGAATCGTGCGCGTCCTGCGAGACAGTGTAGAGCACGAGGCCGCCGTTCGCCTGCGCGTATTCCTTGATAGTCCGCATCGATGAGAGCACCTCAGCCAGCGAGTAGTATTGCAGGAAGAAATCGAGCGAATCGACGACGACCCGGAAGGGCGAGCGTAGCTTCGAGATTTCGTACGCCATGTCGGAAACGAAATTAATCTGGTCCGCGGTCGCGCCGTAGGCACCGACATTGCGCAGCTCGCTTACCGAAAGCCCTTCCTGCTTGAAGCGGGAGGCCTGCAGGTCACGCGCCAGTACCTTCTCGAAATACTGGGTGCCGACGTTGACAATCCGCATGTCGGTGGGCCAGTTGTAGTGCTCAAAGGTCTCGACCAGTTCCTCGGAGGTTTCGTCAGTTGAGAAATAGACAACATTTTCAGCACCGATACCAGAGGCGGCATACTGCTTGGCGAGCAGTTCCTTACCTGCCCCGGAGGTACCTTCAATCAGGATCGAGCTCCCCATCTTGAATCCCTTGCCCTCGAGCAGCGCCGCGTCGAGGCGGGGGATACCGGAGGTTACGATTTCAGCCATCTGTTTTTTCGATGTAGCGGTCGGTCAGGGTCTTCAGCATTGAGGCCAGGTCTTCACTGGTCTGCTCCTCTACCGTAAGCATCATGGTATACGTCTTGCGGAGCCGCATGGTGTTGGCGAGGACGTTAATGAATTCCTTCAGGACCCGGTTCTCGGAATAGATAGTGAGGCCGTTAACCGAGTCAAACATTACGAAGTGTCGCTTGGCCTTGATGCGCCGCTCCAGCAGCCCAATATTGAGCAGTACCGACTCGAGCATTGTGGGCGATTCGATGAACATGGTGCGCGGGTCATCAGTCTCGCCACCTACGGTCAGCGATATCATATCGACAAAGTAGAGGTCGCCCAGGTCAGCCTTGATCCCCTCAAGGTCGGCGATGATACTTCCTGAGGGGCGAGTCGTGGTGATGTAGATGCCACCCAGCTTCTTGCTCAGCAGGTGCTTTACGATTTCAATCGACGTGGGGCGATAATCGTCAGAGTTGAGTGAAACCGTTGTCAGGGCGTCGCCCTCCTTGATGCTCTTAACCACCTGCTTGAGGACGCTCATGTAAACACCTGCCCCGTGTCCTGCCCCCACTTGAGCAATGGCACGATACTGAGTCCTATCGGCGTCAGCTCAACCAGCTGCCGCGAGCGCGAGTGCTTGGCACCCCGCATCTTGACCACTTGCAGCGTTCGCAGCAGGTCCCCCTGCCGCTGGACGTTCCCCATCAGGACCACTCCGTCGGCGACCGCTTCTTCGACGCCAAAGATGGAGTAGGTCTGCGTACGCGCATCGACGACAGTTTCCGAGATTAACATGGTGGTGCAGCCGAAAGTGGCCAGGAACTGCCCCAGCCGGAAAATGAAGTTACGGATGGCCCCCTTGTCGGGGAGTTGATAGCAAATGGCGGTAATCGAGTCAATCACCAGTCGCGTAATCTGGAGCTCATCGACGATATCCTCGAACGCCCCCAGCAGTGCCTCCATGTCCTTGGAAGTGTAGGAACCATCGAGCCGCTCGACTCCCAGCCGGTCATTGATAATCCCGAGGTCGAAGACGTTCAGTTTCCCCTCAGTAACCAGCGAGTCTTCGAAAAAGCCGTAGGTACGCAGGTTCTCAAGCATTTTGGAAGAGGGCTCGGTGACCGAGATGTAACAGGTATTCTCGCCCCGCTTGGCGCCGTTAATCAGGTATTCCATCGCCAGCGTGGTTTTCCCCGAGCCGACAGTGCCCGCCAGCAGGGTAGTGTTGCCAATGGGAATGCCGCCGTTGAGGATGCGGTCCAGCCCCTCAATATGGGTTCTGGATTTCTCGCGCGGACGGCCGCCGCGGGGGTCCAGCATCACCCTCTTCGGTTTCATTTTTTCGTCCGCCACGATCAATCCTCGATAATATACTGGTCGATAAGGTACTGGCGGACCCGCTTTTTCAACGTTCTCTCGGTAATTCCTTCTTCCTGAGCAGCGTCGTGGACATTCTGCAGTTCTCGCTGCACCTCTACCGGGAGCTCGGCCCACTCGACCGGAGGCTTCTTCGGCAGCAGCCCGCGCAGGTCAACCGGGTTGGCGTCAGCGAAGACCGAGGCGAAGCGCTCGCGCACGCGTTCCTCGAAGTATTTTTCCGCCTCCCGCTCGCATTCGTTATAGGTCTTGACCAGCTGCTCCTCGATGACTGGCCCGAGGTCTTCCATGAAGACTCCCGTGGGCAGGAAAGGATGGTACCAGCTACCATCCTCGTGCAATACGTCCAAGTGGGTGCGGTTGTAGGCGTCAATCAGCGGTGTCTCGTACTCTTCTTTCGCCATGCGCTGCCCCGGAGCGGCTCGAAGACCGGCTCTTATAAGAGGTTAGCCCCCGCCCAGTAGCGGCAGCACGTAGTAGATGGCGAGCACGGTCCCCATCAGCGCCTCACCCACAATCAGCCCGGTCGCAATCATGTAGGTGTTGAGCAGCTTCAGCGTGCGCCCCTTCTCGCCGAGCCCTTCGCGCTCGACCGCCGGCTCCAGCACTTTCAGCTCCCACAGGTCGCGCAGCGCCCCGCCGACGACCATCGGCAGCGTCACCACCATCGGCAGGTACATCCCCAGCCCGAAGGCGGTCCCCATCCCGGTCAGCAGCTCCATGAAGACGCCGATGCCGAAACCGAGCGAGAGCAGCTGCCACGGCGTCTCGCCGCCGAGCATGATTTGTGCGAAGGCCGCGAAGGCATTCGCCTGTGGCGCGTAGAGTACCAGCTCCCCGCGTGCCAGCGCCAGCGAGAGGATTCCCGCAAACAGCGCCGAAACAATCGTGCCGGGGATGATGCCGACCAGTTCGGTCTTCATGATGTGCATCGGGCGGTTGCCGACATAGAGCGCCGCCTTGTAGTCGCCAATCACGGTTCCCGACATCGAAATCGCGCCGCCGAAGACGGTCGTGCCGACCAGCGAGAGCAGCGCTGCGTCGCTAGCGGGCAGCCCGAGCAGGTTCTTGAAAATCAGCACCAGCATCAGCAGTACGATGAACGAAGTGCCCGATACGGGTTCGATGCTGGTCTCGCCCATTACCTTGACGGCAATCGCGCCCAGCGCGAAAGTCGTGAGGCAGAGCACCAGCGCGAAAACAAAGGAGGGGATGAAGCCGAACTCGGTCGCGAATACCAGCGTAATCCCGACCAGCGTCACCACCAGCATGACGGGGATATGCGTCACCGGCCACTCGTACCAGCCTTCGCCTTCGACGTAGTCTCGCCGCGCGACGTCATCGCCGCCGGCAAAGATGGCGATAACGTCCGCCGCGGTGGTGCGGAAGACCGGCGCCATCTTCAGCAGCGCCGTGATGCCGCCGCCCAGGATGGCACCAATCGCCATCGGGCGCGCAACGTAGGCGTACGACTTCAGCGACGCCGCAGGATAGGCGGAGACGGCGTGGTAGAGCCCGTCGACCGGGTAATAAAAGGGATAATCGAGGGCGAATGCCATCGGCGTCACGACAAACCACGTGAAAAACGTCCCGAGGCTCACCAGCATTGCGACACGGAATTTCATGAACCAGCCGATGGCGCCCATCAGCGGCGTGAACTCGAAGCCGAGCCAGGTGTAGTTGGTGATTCCCGAATCGAACGGCACCATCAGGTCGCCGCCTTCGTAGTAGCGTTCGACCCCCAGTCCGTGCGCTCCCTTGTCGAGCACCGAGGTGCGAATCGGGTCGCCTGCGGCGTCAACCGCGCCGGTGGCGAAGACCGGGAAGTCGCGCAGGAAAGTGAAGATGCCGACCAGCAGGGTCGAGATGCCGACCAGCCAGATTGAGTGGCGGGCGCTCTCGACCGAGCCGGTTGAGGTCTCGCGCGCGATGTCCATCAATTTTACATTGGCTTCGAAGCCCGGCAGCGGCAGCGGGTCCTCGACCAGCCACACTCTCCGAAAGATGATGAAGTAGAGCACGCCCAGCATCCCGCCCAGGATTGAGGCCACCAGCGCCACTCCCGCCAGTACCCACGACTCGGGCAGCAGCAGCGAGGCGTCAATGAGGTGGCTGCCGTCTGGCAGGCGGTATTTCGAGGAGTAGGCGAGCAGATAGATGGCAGGATACGTAAACACGAAACCGGTGCAGACCATTGAGGCGCCGGTCGAAGCGGAGGCGGAGAGGTTCACCTCGCCCGGGGTCCAGCGCAGCGCCATCGCCGTAAGGTAGGCGACGTACCACGAGCCGGAGACGATCATCCCGACCTTGAGCCCGACGTACTGGTTGATGACCGCGAACAGGATGCCGATGACCAGCCCCAGCATAATCTGGTCCCATTTCCAGGTCGTCGAGCCAAAGCCTTCGGTGCGCGACTTCTCCTCGAGATACTCCTCCAGCACCTCGGTGTTGAAGTTGGAGTACATTTCGGGGTCGAAGTAATCGAGCGTCCCCTCTTCGATAGCGCGCAGCCCTTCGGGGGTCGGCGGCTGCCGATACGGTGACGTCCTTACTTTTGTCATGCGGGAACGGCTCTGCACACGGTACCGCGGTTAAACCGGTTTGGGGGCGGGCTCGACCAGTTCCAGCAGCACCCCCCCAGTGTCGCGCGGGTGGAAGAACGCGACGCGCGTCCCCTCGGCGCCGTCGCGCGCCGCGCCGCCCAGCGGCTCCAGCCCAGCGGCGCTGCAACGTTGCAGCGCCGCCGCTAAATCAGGGACCTCGAGCGCGACGTGGTGCAGCCCCGGCCCCTGCCGCTCGAGAAAGCGGCCGACGGGAGAACCGTCCGCGAGCGGCTCGAGCAGCTCCACCTCGGCACCGCCGGCCGACAGGTGTGCAGTGCGCACTCCCTCGCTGGGAACGTCCTCGGTGTGCCGCAGCTCCAGCCCCAGCGCTTCCCACAGCGGCAGCGCGCTATCGATGGATTCGACCGCGACCGCCACGTGTCGCAACCGCGCCTCTTCGCCCACGCGGCGCGAAGGTCGCGGCTAATTAGGTATTACGGCCCCACCGCACCGGCGGCGAACTCGCGCATCAGCGCCGCGAGCGCCTCGGCGCCTGCCTGCGGCATCGCGTTGTACATGCTGGCGCGGACGCCGCCGACCGAGCGGTGGCCGCGCAGCCCCACCATCCCGCGCTCTGCGGCCGCTCGCAGGAACTGCGCCTCCAGTTCTTCCGTGGGGAGCCGGAAGACGACGTTGAGCCGACTGCGGTCGCGCTCGTGCGCGATGGGTGAGCGGTAGAAACGGTCGCTGGAGTCGATTGTTTCGTAGAGCGCGCCGCTGCGCTGCTCGCAGCGGCGCGCCATCTCCGGCAGGCCGCCCTCGCGCTGCACCCAGCGCAGCGTCTCGCGCAGTGCGAAGATGGCGAAAGTCGGCGGCGTGTTGAGCCGGCTCCCCTTCGTGGCGTGCAGGTTGTAGTCGAGCATCGGCGGCTGCCCCTCGCGCGCGGTCGCGAGCAGGTCGCGGCGCAGCACGACCAGCGTCACACCGGCAAGGCCGAGATTTTTCTGCGCGCCAGCGTAAATCGCTCCGAAGTCGTGCATGGCGAGCGGCCGCGACATGATTTCTGAGCTCATATCGGCGAGCAGGCAAGGATGCTGCGGGAAGTCGCGCCACTGCGTCCCGGCGATGGTGTTGTTAGCGCAGATGTGCAGGTAGTCAGCACCGGCCGACACCCAGCCGTCGGGGATGCGGTCGAAGTTCGTCACCGCGCTGCTGGCGACAACGCGCGTCTCGCCATACTGCGCGCCCGCGTCGGCCGCCTTCTGCGCCCAGCTACCGGTGACGACGTAGTCGCCCCGCGTGCGCAGGAAGCTGGCGGGGAGCATGCTGAACTGCAGGCTCGCGCCCCCCGGCAGGAACAGCACCGCGAACTCGTCGCCCGCGCCCAGCAGCTCGCGCACGCGGCGCTCGGCGTCCTCGATGATGCGCGTGAAGGCGGGACTGCGGTGGCTGGTTTCGCCGATGCCGATGCCGTCCTCGTAGTCGAGCAGCGCCGCCGCGCAGCGCTCACGCACCGTGTCGGGCAGTAGCGCTGGCCCGGGGCCGAAATTCCAGATCACGCGCTCTCCAGCAGCATCGCCGGCAATTCCCGCAGCTCCGTAATGTAATGCTCGCACGCCGCCTCGACCGCACGCCGCCGTACGACGCCGCCGAAGCCGATGAACATGGCGACGTCGTCGCGCGTCTCCAGGTCGGTGATGCCGTCGCCGACGAAGGCGCAGGCGCCGCCGTCGGCCATGATGGTCGCGACCACCTCGCGCTTGCCGCCGCTGCGGGTGAGCGGCCCCGCCTCGAAGCCCGCGTAGTTGCCGTCGCGGTCGAACCGTAGTTCGACTGCGTGCAGCCGTTCCGGCGGCACGCCCAGAGCAGCGGCCAGCGGCAGCAGCGCCTGTTGCAGGCCGGCCGAGACCAGGTGTACTGCGACCCCCGCCGCCCCCAGCGCGGCGACCGCTTCGGCTGCACCATCGACCAGCGCGGTGACGTAGACGTCGCCCAGCCTGCTGAGCGCCTCGCGCTTGGGCCGCACCAGCTCCAGCCGGCGAGCGTAAACCTCTTCGAGCGGCAGCTCCCCCTCCATCGCCTGACGGGTCAGCGCCGCAACGTCGGCGCCCGCCTGCGCCGCGAGCCAGTCGATGCCCTCGATTTGCGAGAGTGTCGAGTCGCAGTCAAAGCAGACGTGGGTGAAGCGCATCAGTCAGGCAGCGAGACGGTACGTATTCGGCCGATGCCGTCGACCGCGGCCAGGGCATTGCGCACGCCCTCGTTGAGTGGCGCGTCAAGGTTGTAGATTGCCAGGGCACCGCCGTCGTGGCGGCCGAGTTGCAGCCGCGAGATGTTGACGCCGTGCTCGCCGAGCAGCGTGCCGATGCGACCGAGCATCCCGGGGCGGTCCTGATGCCAGGTCAGCAGCAGCTCGCCTTCGGGGATGGCGTCGAGCAGGAAAGCGTCCAGCTCGACCATCCGCAGGTGCCGTCGCCCGATGAGCGTCCCCGACGCGAAGTGCGTCCCGCCGTCAATCTCGGCCTCGATGCGCAGCAGGTTGACGAAATCGCGCTTGAGCCGGTCCTGCCCACCGCTAAGCGCCACGTCCATCTCTCCGGCCAGCTTTTCGGCGTTGACCTGCGTTACCGCCCCTTCGGCGAGCGGCCGCAGCGCGCCAGCAAGGGCAGCGACCTGTACCGGTCGCTGCCCCGCCTGCGCCAGGTCGCCCTGCGTCGTCACCTTCAGCGCCGTGAGCGAGCCGGGGAACGCCTGCACCAGCAGCGCCCCCAGCCGCTCTGCCAGCTTCAGGAACGGCGCCAGGAACTGCGCCTCGCCCGCGGGCACGTGCGGCACGTTGATGCCATTGAGCACCAGCCCGGTCTCGAGACAGGTCAGGATTTGCTGCGCCAGGTCGGTCACCACCGCCACCTTCGCCTCGCGCGTTGAAGCGCCCAGATGCGGTGTCAGGATGACGTTGTCGAGCCCCAGCAGCGGATGCGCTTCGTCGAGCGGCTCGCGGTCATAGACGTCGAGCGCCGCGCCCGCCAGGTGGCCGCTCTCGAGCGCCGCCTGCAACGCCGCCTCATCGACCAGCCCGCCGCGCGCGCAGTTGACCAGCCGCGCTCCCGGCTGCATCTGCGCGAACGCCGCCGCGTTCATGAGATGGCGCGTTTTGGCGACCAGTGGCGCGTGCAGCGTCACGATTTCGCTCTCGGCCAGGCAGCGCTCGAACGAGACCAGCTGGACCCCTTCGGGCGGCTCCTTGAGAAACGGGTCGTGCGCCAGCACCCGCATCTTCAGCCCCAGCGCGCGGTCGGCCACGACGCGGCCGATGCGCCCCAGCCCGACGACGCCGAGCGTCTTGCCGCGCAGCTCGATGCCGACCAGCCGCGGCTTGGCCCAGTCGCCCTCACGCAGCAGCCGGTCGCCGAGCGGGATGCGCCGCGCGAGCGCCATAATCATCGCCAGCGTATGCTCGGCGGTCGTGACGGCGCCCGACTCGGGCGTGTTCATTACCGCGATGCCGCGCTCCGTCGCCGCCGCCACGTCGATGCTGTCGACGCCAATCCCGGCGCGCCCGATGACCACCAGCGAGTCGGCCGCCTCCAGCGCGCGCGCGGTCACCTTCGTCGCCGACCGCACCACCAGCGCGTGGCAGCCCGGCAGCGCCGCGCGCAGCTCCGCCTCCGACAGGCCGGCGTGCACGCTCACCTGCGCCGCGGAGCGCAGCAATTCGACCCCTTCGGGAGCGACCTCGTCGGCCACCAGAATGCGCCACTCAGCCATGGAGCGCCGCCGAACTCAGGCGTGATAAAAGGCTGCCGCAAGGATTACTTTTTTCGCAACCATTCCGCAACCGTAAGCAGCGTGATGTTATGTTTTGGTCAAGGTTTTGCGGCCGGCTTTGCCGGCCGACAAAAGCGCGTGGTGCTCCCGCCGGGATTCGAACCCGGGTGTTCGGCTCGAGAGGCCGAGATGATGGGCCGGACTACACCACGGGAGCGCCGGCCCGGCTGCGGGCTTTCACCTTAATAGTTTTCGTCCAGCCAGCGCGCCGTATCATAGATGGCAGCGCGGCTGCCGAACTGCGGCGCCCAGCCGAAGCCGCGCAGCCGCTCGATTGCCAGCAGCATCCGCTTCACGTCGCCCTTCCAGCCGCGTCCGCCGTCGACGCCGCCGGTGAAGCTGTACTCGACTCCGTCGAGGCCGAGCGCCTCGCAGACTGCGTCGGCCACCGTCACGACGTCGATGCCGTCCTCCGAGCCGACGTTGAGCGCGGCGAAGCCGCCGGCGGCGCACGCCGCGACGGGCGCGACCGCGAGCATCCCGGCGATGCAGTCGGCGACGTGGAAGTAGGACTTGAACTGCTTTCCGTCGCCGAGGATTTCCAGCGCCCCGGAATCGGCGCGCAACTTGTGGAAGAAATCGAAGGTGACGCCGTGGTTGCTGCGCGGGCCGACGCAGTTGGCGAAGCGGAACGAGATGGCGCGCCCGCCCTCCTCCTCGCAGAAGCGCTCGATGAGCTGCTCCGCCGCGAGCTTGCTCTGGCCGTAGGCCGAAATCGGTGCCAGCGGCTCGTATTCCTCGGGAGTCGGCACGACGCTCGCCTCGCCGTAGACGGTCGAGGTCGACGTGAAAACAATGTCGCGCACTCCGCAGCGCGCCATCGCCGCCAGCACGCAGCGCGTTGCGTCGACGTTCTGCCGGAACATGACTTCGGGCGCGTCGATGCCGGTGCGCACCTCGGGGTTGGCCGAAAGGTGCCAGACTATGTCTATTCCGTCGAGCAGCGCGTCGAACTCCTCGTCGAGCAGGTCCAGCTGATGGAACTCGATGGCGTCGCGCACGCCCACCAGGAAGTCGAGGCTCCCCGACGAGAGGTTGTCGAGCACGCTGACGCGGTCGCCCCGCGCGACCAGCGCGCCAACGAGGTGCGAGCCGATGAAGCCGGCGCCGCCAGTGACCAGCGAACGCGTCACCCCTCGTCCTCCGTTTCGCCTTCGGGCTTGTCGGCGGACGGCGTCTCCCGCTCGCTCTCGGGCAGGAATGTGTCGAGCACGGTCGCGGTGGTCTTCGAGATGACCTGTCCGGTCCCCTCGACGGCGCGGAAGACGCCGCTGGTCGCCGCGCCCGCAAGGTCGGCCGCGGCGCCGACCGGGGCGCCGATGATGCCCTCGCGGTGGAGCCCCAGCGCCTCCTGGAACTCGTCGAGGCTCAGCTCGTCCCAGTGGCGGAAGGTGTACCAGAGGGTGACAATAATCAGCGCCACCACCAGTGCAATCAGCAATCCGTAAGTGCTCATCTGCCCGGCGAGCCCGAGGCCGAAGACAATTGAGGCGGAAATGATGAACGACCCGAGGACGCCCCCAATCGCCACGGCCGAGAGGATGCGGTAGGGGGTCATCGACATCGAGCGGCCGAGCAGGGTGCCGCCGACCGAGCCGGAGCCCTGGAACGGGAACATCACGAAGAGCATGATGCCGGCGAACGCCAGCCGCTCAATCCACGGCTGCGCGGTCATGATTTCGTGGCCCTTGGCCTGCACCCGGCGGATGCCGCCGCCGACGAACGGAATCTTACGCGCAAGGTCGAAATTCCACGCCAGGAAGATGCCGACCATGATGTCGACGAAGGCGGTTGCCAGCGCCAGCACCCATGGGTTGATTCCGGCCGCAATCCCGAGTGGGATGACGGTCCCCTTGCCGAGTGGCGGGACGAAGTAGAGCAGCATCAGCTGCGAAACCAGCAGGAAGTCGCGGGTTGGAATGGCGAGGAAAAGCAGCAGGAATCCGCCCGCGGTGGCGAGTATCGGCATGCTGAAGCGCGTCACCGCCAGAATTACCGCATGGCCACCGACAGCGTAGACCAGCAGCATCGCGCCCGCCAGCACGAATGAGTTGAAGCCGACCGACCACCAGAAGGTGGGCCGCACCACCTCGGGCTCAACCACCAGCAGTTCGCGGCTGAGGTTGACCGGCTGCTCGCCGAAAGGCGTCGTGAATCCCTCGCCTGTGACGTTGCCGGCAACCCAGGTCGAGTTGGCGACCGACCCGGCACCGCTACCTTCAGCGATGACTGTGACGTCCATGTAGATTGAGGCGCCGACTGGTAGCCGCTGCTCCAGATTTCCCGCTGCACGGACCGTGGCGCCGCGGAGGGTCATGTAGGTGTAACCCAGCTCCTCTCCGTCGGCGACGTTGGTGACCGGCGTGTTGAGCAGCGTGAAGTTGGTGACGCGCGTCTGCTGGAACAGCACCACGTCCAGCTGCGATTTCTGGAAGCTGCCGTTGGTCAGCTGCGCATGGTCGAACTTGATTCCGCGCAAGCTGCTCTGGAGGCTGACGGTGCTTTCCCAGACCGTGCTGCGAACCACCATCTGGTCCACGGCAGCATGTTCCAGTCGCGCCTCTTCGAAGACCGAGTTCTGCAATAGCACTTCGGAGAGCACGACGTGCGAGAACACCGAGCCGCGAATCGTGACGTTGTGGAAGGCGACACGCTCGAAGTCGCAGTTGATGAAGAAGCCATACTCGAAGACGACGTTCTCGAAGACGACATCCTCGAAGTCCACTTCGTTGAACAGGAACCCGCTGACAGAGAGATTGCTGAAGTATTGCTGCCGCACCAGTCGTGCACTCGAGTAGTTGGCCGCCGCACTCGATGACTGGCCGAAGAGCGACTCGAGCGAGCCGTTCGCCAGCATGGTCCCGTCGGCCGCTTGCGGCGCCGGAACCAGTTGTGGCCAGCCCGCCTCCTCGAGCGGGGCGTAATACTCGATGGACTCGATGTTGCCCTGCAGCAGGAAAGTGTCGCCGGGCGCGAAGTCGGGATAGTCGCCGTCGGTGGTGTAGCGCGCGAGGCTGCCGTGGTCGACCGCGGCCACGTACCAGTAGCCACTGCGGTCCTGCCCGAGCGCCGCCTGAGGCCAGCCCGCGAGACTGACGCCGAGCAGGATTAGCAGCACACCCAGCGCCAGTAGCGGCCGCGAGGCGGCGCGGACGCGTGCGACGAATATCCAGAAGGCGTCGACGACGAAGTCAATTTCGTCCTTCTCGCGCCGGCTGACCTTGACCAGCACCTCTTCCTGACGCGCGCGCCACGCAATCGGCCTCTCGCCCAGCTCGTGACCCGGCAGCGGCGCCTGCGCCTCGGGGTCGACCGGGGCGGGCGATTCGGTTTCCGGCGGCTGCTTCTCGCTGGACATTCGCCCCCGCACCCCTTCCGAGCGTTTAATCCTTGCCTTCAGCCGCCCGAGGCGACCAGCACCACGCGCACGCCCCTCTCCGGCAGGCGCGAATTGAGCGCGATTGGCCGCAGCGGTTCGCCCTCGGCGAGCACCAGCACGCCGTCCGGGTGCAGCTCCAGCGCCGCGATCAAATCACTTGCGGTCGCCTCCTCCGCCAGCTTGACCTCGCGCTCCTCGCCGCCGACGGTTACGCGCCGCTTCATGCGACGCCAGCGGTGGACGGGATTAACGCTTGGCGGCGGCAGCATGCGCTGCCGCCGCCGCCTCCGGCTTAATGCTTATCATCCGCCTTTGCTGGCGCCTGCGCGCCAGGATCGCCTAGTCCGGTAGGGCGGTGGTCTCGAAAACCACTGGGGTCTCCCCACGGGGGTTCGAATCCCTCTCCTGGCGCCATGCGCCGCCCGCGGCGCATGGCGCTCCGACAGTGATTCCGAACTCACAATTTTGGTGAAGCTTTTCTCAAAAGGTTCGTTCGGAACACTCTCCTGGCGCCACGTCATTTAAACTCTAATTTCAGAACAGGTTCTCGATGACCGCTACTTAAACCGCTTCGCGTACTTTTACCGCCAGTCCCTGCCCGCCGAGCGCAATCTCCCCCGGCGCGATTTCCAGTCTCCCGACCGCGACCAGCTCGTCCGCCTCGGTAACCACCAGGCATTCGTCGCGGCAGCGCAACCCGGGGTCGCACGCAAGCACGAACTTGCCGAAGACGTTGCGCCCCTGCTGGTTGAACTCGGCCGAGTCTGCGTGCACGACGACGCGCTGGCGCGGCGCCTCATTCGCGCCGTGCAGTGCGCGCGCGCCGGCAGCGCGGAGCGTGAAGAGCCCATGGCGCACGTTGCCGGACGGCCGCAGCGGCGCGGTGTCGGCGAGCGTTTCGGGGACGGCGCCGAAGAGCGGATGCTCGAAGCTCGCACCGCCGGTCGCCGTGCGGGTCAGCCTGCCGCGCGCAAATCGCAGGAGCGGCTCGCGATTCGCGGTCGGCTGCCGCGGTCGGAAGGCGGGCTCCCACTGCTCGAGCCAGTCTCCGTGCGACTCCAGCGCCGCGAGCGCGTCGCCCACCTCAGGCCGCCCGGCGGCGCGTGCGACGACGTCGCGTCGGCGACGCTACTACTGCACGGCCCCATTGACGACCACGACGCCGAGTGGCCCGCAGAGCCAGCGCCGGGACCGGTCGCAGCCAGCGGCGCTGGCTGCGACTGGCGCATGACGGCGGAGCCCGAACCCGGCACCTTCCAGTATCGCTGGCAGGTGACCATGGCCGACGGGGAGCAGTTCAACGTCAGCGGCTACTACGAGCTCCAGCCGGAAACGGTCGCGGTGCAGGCGCCTGTGTTCGAGGCGACGGGCGCGCTGGCGGTAATGCTGGCGGGCGTGGCGCTGGTGGCGTGGACCATCCGGCCGCTCTCCCCCGAAAACTGAAGGGCGCAAGCGGCAATCCTTAAAGCGCTCCCTTCGTGGACCGCCCGCGTGGGCCGGTAGATCAGTCTGGAAGATCGCCTCCTTGGCATGGAGGAGGGCGCGAGTTCAAATCTCGCCCGGTCCACCATGCGCGGTATCGCATGGAATTCTCATCATCCCAGGTTGAATCGACGCTGCTGAAGGCGGGCGCGCTGCTCGCCATCATGCTCGCCTCGGGCTGGATGGCGCGATGCGGCGTGCGGGTCAATTACACGCGCAAGCTGAACCACGTCGCGATTTTCTTCCTGCCGGTGGCGATTGACCGGCAGCTGGATGTCGCCACCTTTGCCGACATCGAATACCTGCTTACCAGCTCCGCCATCGTGACGCTTTCGCTGCTGGTTTTCTGGGAGCCGATTCGCAGCCGCTTCCCGCCCTACCAGCTGATGTTCGAAGCCTTCGACCGGCCCGAGGACCGCCCCTACACGCTGGTCTGGATTTTCAGCCAGTTCGTCGCCGGCTTCATGGTCATGCTGCCTGCCATCTGGTACTTTGGCGAAATCGGCCTCGCGGGGCTGGTCATGATTCCGCTGCTGATAAACGCCGTCGGTGACGGCCTCGCGGAGCCGATTGGCGTGCGCTGGGGCCGGCACGAATACCACACGCGTGCGCTCGGCACCGACCGCACCTACGTGCGGACGCTCGAAGGCAGCGGCTTCATCCTGCTGACGGGGCTCGTGATTATCGCGCTGCACGCGCCGCACTTCAGCGCGCTGCAGTTCGCGCTCGCGCTTGCCATCGTCCCGCTGGCGATGACCCTCGCCGAGGCGTTCTCGCCGCACACCTGGGACACGCCGTTCCTGATGGCGACCGGGTATGGCGGGTTGCTGCTGGTGATGCAGTTCTAGCAGGTTTCAGATGTATCTAAACTAGAGGCGAGATTTTTTGTGAACAGTATTTCTCGAGGATGACCCCCTCCGAGGACTTGTCTTATTCTTCTGTTTCTTCGTCGGAGTCTTCTCGCTCTTCATTATCTTCTTCGTCACGGTCTTTATCGTCCCTGTCGTCTCTTTCGCGGTCGCATCCCCGAATCAACGCTTCTAATTCTTCACAGGCTACTTCGTCACCTTCTTCACAGGCTTCTCCGAGTTCAGCCATCCTGACTCTGATCTCTTCCCATACCTCATCGTCATGAGCCGTTCCGTTTTCTTTGTCACGACCTTCTTTATCTCGTCCAAATCTTTCTTTCCACTCTTCCATGGTCAGACAGGCTTCATCATCACCGCGTTCTTCACGCTCTTCGTCAGACCAGTTTTCTCGGTCCCAGTGTTTATCATCCCTTGACCAGTTCTGTTTATCTTCGTCAGACCAGTTTTCCCGGTTC